>JANMWV010000056.1:0-4229 GCA_031394165.1 Actinomycetes bacterium | reverse complement strand
ACGGTGCAGCGCCCGCGGCTTGATGGTCGTCGCGTCGCCGGGATAGAGGACGCTCTCGTGGCCGTCCTCCCAGCGGACCGCGTAGTGCGGACGGTCGCTCTCGCCGAGAACCTCGAGGATCTCACCGAGGCGGGCCGGCTCTCCCACGCGGCGGCCGGTCACCACCACCACGTCACCCGGCTCCACCGCTTGTCGTGTCACGGACATGGCACCCCTCCTGGGTTGTGGTGCCAGGAGGATCAGCGACCTGCAGTCTCGAGGTATCGGTTCCGGCACCGATCCGGGCTACGGGCAACTACCGAGACGCCGCAACCGCTGCGGCGAGCTACACGAGCGAATACGGTGATCCTCCGATGGCGCACGCCGCCGGCGCACACCGGAGGTCGACTCGCTCGTACACGAGCATCGTTCGAGCGAACGTCCTCACGCTCTTCAATCTCATCCTCGTCGTCGCAGGCACCGCGACGCTCGCCTTCGGGCAATGGCAGGACTCGCTCTTCCTCGGCGTGCTCGTCGGCAACTCCACGATCGGGATCGCACAGGAGATCCGCGCGAAGCGCGCCCTCGACCGGCTCTCCGCGCTCGTCGCGCCGACGGCGACGGTTGTGCGCGACGGGACGACGGAGGAGATAGCCGCCGAGGACGTCGCCGTCGGCGATCTCGTGCGCCTGCAGCCGGGCGACCAGGTCGTCGCCGACGGGGCGGTCGTCGAGAGCGACGGCCTCCTGATCGACGAGTCGATTCTCACCGGCGAGTCCGAGCCGGTCTCGCGCGGCGAGCGGGAGCGCGTTCGCTCGGGCTCCTTCGCCGTCGAAGGCGCGGGAGCCTACATCGTCGACGCCGTCGGCGCCGAGAGCTACGCGGAGCGGATCACCGGCGAGGCGAGGGCGTTCCGGCACCCGCGCTCGCCGCTCGAGCGGGCGCTCAACCGGCTGCTGCTCATCCTCGTCGGCGTGATGATCCCGCTCGGGTCGATTCTCGGCTACGCGCTCTGGCACCGGCATGCCTCGCTCAACCAGTCGGTGACGACGTCGGTGGCCGCCGTCGTGACGATGGTCCCCGAAGGGTTGATCCTCCTCGCGAGCCTGACCTACGCCGTCGCCGCGCTGCGCATGTCGCGCCGCGGGGCACTCGCGCAGCAGCTGAACGCGATCGAGTCGCTCGCTGCGGTCGACGTCGTGTGCCTGGACAAGACCGGCACGTTGACCGAAGCGCGCCCGCGCATCGTCGAGCTCGTGCCGGCCCCGGGCGTCACCGACGCGGAGTTGTCGGCGTCGCTCGGGCGCTACGCCGCCGCCTCGCCGAGCCGGAACGCGACGCTCGACGCCATCGCGGAGGCGTACCCGGCGCCGGTCGAGCGGCCCCGGGCGAGCGTGCCGTTCTCCTCCCGGCTGCGCTGGAGCGGACTCTCGCTGGCCGACGCGACCTATGTGCTCGGCGCGCCGGAGCTGCTCCCGCTCGGCGCGCTCGCCGGGCACGCGCAGCGCGGTGCCCTCGACGGGCGGCGGGTGGTCGCGCTCGCCCGCACCGCGAGGGCGCTCGGGCCCGAGGGCGAGCTTCCCGGCGAGCTCGAGCCGCTCGGGCTCGTCGTCCTCGCCGAGCGGCTGCGGCCCGACGCGCAGGCGACCGTCGCGTTCTTCCGTGCCCAGGGCGTCGAGCTGCGAGTCCTCTCGGGCGACCGCCCGGAGACCGTGATCGCCATCGCACGCGACGCGGGCATCCACGAGAGCGAAGTCGTCGGCCGGATCGACCCGGAAGGGAAGCGACGCGTCGTCGAGGAGCTCCGCGCTGCGGGCCATTACGTCGCGATGATCGGCGACGGCGTCAACGACGTGCCGGCAATGAAGGCGTCGCAACTCGCGATCGCGCAGGGCAGCGGCACGCAGATGGCGCGGAGCGTCGCCGACCTCGTGCTCGTCAACGGCGACTTCGCCGCCGTGCCCGCGATGGTCGCGGAGGGACGAAAGGTGCTGCGGAACCTCCAGCGAGTCGCGAAGCTGTTCGTGACGAAGTCGGCGTTTGCCGCGTTCCTGATTCTCACGGTGGGATTGACGCCGACCGCCTACCCGTTTCTGCCGCGACACTTGACGCTCGCCGCGTCGCTGACGATCGGCATCCCCGGCTTCTTCCTCGCCCTCGCGCCGAGCAGCGGCCGGTTCGTCGCGCAGGGGTTCCTCCGCGAGGTCGGGCGCTTTGCGGCGCAGGCGGGGATCGCCGCCGGGCTCGGCGTGCTGTCGAGCTACCTGTGGGCGCTGAACGCGCTCGGCCTCGGCGTGCGGGAGTCGCGCACCGTCGCGACCACGGCGCTGGTCGGCATCGGCCTGTATCTGATCCTCGTGCTGGAGGCCTCCGGGCGCCTGCGCGGCGCCGCCGTGAGCCTGCTCTGCCTGGCGTTGGCAGCGACCTATGCCTTCGTGCTCGCGACGCACGCCGGCCAGAGCTTCTTCCGACTCGCCGTTCCGGGCATCGGGGGCCTCGCGACCGCCGCGGTGGGCGTTGCGCTCGCCGCGGTCGGGCTCTGGCTCGTCGACGCCAGCCTCGTGCCCGGCCGGGCCGGCAGGCCGGCCTAGCAGCGGGACGATGAGCGGGCATTCATCGGCGCCTCACCGGGGACGCGCACACTAGAAGCATGCGCGTGCTCATCGTCGAGGACCAGCCAAAGCTCGCGGCGTTGCTCGCGCGCGGCCTGCGCGAGGAAGGGCACGCGGCCGATGTCGCTGACCGCGGTGAAGACGCCCTGTGGATGGCGGCGGCCGCGCCGTACGACGTGGTCGTGCTCGACATCAATCTCCCGGGCATCGACGGCCTCGACACCTGCCGCGAGCTCCGCCGACTCGATGTCTGGACGCCGGTGCTGATGCTGACGGCGCGCGACGCCGTCGGCGACCGCGTCACCGGCCTCGATGCCGGCGCCGACGACTACCTGACCAAGCCGTTCTCCTTCGACGAGTTGCTCGCACGTCTCCGCGCGCTGACGCGGCGCGCCCCGGCGGAACGGCCGGTCACCGTCGAGGTCGGCGACCTCCGTCTCGATCCCGCCGCCCACCGCGCGTGGCGCGGCGACGCGGAGCTCGATCTCTCGGCGAAGGAGTTCGCATTGCTCGAGTTGCTGATGCGAAGCGCCGGGCATGCGCTCACGCGTGACCAGCTCCTCGAAGGTGCCTGGGACATGTCGTACGAGCGGCGCTCGAACATCGTCGACGTCTACATCCGCCAATTGCGCGAGAAGGTCGACCGGCCCTTCGGCAACGACACGATCGAGACGGTTCGCGGCGTCGGCTATCGACTTCGAGAGCACGCATGAGGTCACTACCGATCCGCCTGCGCCTCACGCTCGCCTTCGCCGTGGTCATGGCGGCGGTGCTCGCCGGGATGAGCGCCTTCGTGTACGTCCGCGTCGGCAACGCGCTCGTCGCATCCGTCGACCAGGCACTCGTCCCACAGGCGCGCGAGGCAGCGGGGCGTGCGCACGAGGGCCACGGTCTCGTCGATCCCGACATCGGCGGCGGCACGACGCTGGCCGAGCTGGTGACCACAGCCGGCGCGGTGACGCGCTCGAGCCCTGCGCACCTGCCGCTGTTGATCCCGAAGCAAGACCTCGCCCGCGTCGTGCAGGGCCACCGAACGCGCGGAACGGTGTCGTTGGACCATCCGGCCGGCGACTGGCGGTATCTCGCGGTGCGGACGACAGGCGGCGCCGTCATCGTCGCGCGCTCGCTCGTGGCGCGAGAGGAGTCGCTGCACCGGCTGTTCCGCGAGCTGCTCTTCGCGTCTCCGCTCGCACTGCTGCTCGCGTCGCTCGCCGGCTACGGCCTGGCCGCGGCCGCTCTCCGCCCGGTCGAGGCGATGCGCCGCCGGGCCGCCGCAGTGTCCGCCACCGAGCCCGGCCGTCTTCCGGTCCCGCCGGGTCGCGACGAGATCTCGCGCCTCGCGACGACGCTGAACGACATGCTGGGCCGACTGGAAGCTGCCTTCGAGCACGAGCGCCGGTTCGTCGCGAACGCGAGCCACGAGCTGCGCACGCCGCTCGCGATGTTGCGCACCGAGCTCGAGCTGGCGCTACGCCGGCCGCGCTCGCACGAGGAGCTGCACGACGCCGTGCGGTCGGCCGCGCAGGAGACGAATCGGCTGTCGCAGCTCGCGGAGGATCTGCTGCTGATCGCCCGCGCCGACCAGGGCGCGCTGCCGATCAGGCCCGAGCGCATCCCCGTGGAGGAGTTGTTCGCGAC
>JANMWV010000029.1:0-11032 GCA_031394165.1 Actinomycetes bacterium | reverse complement strand
ATGAGCGAGCTGATGCAGGCCTGCGTCGAGGTCTGGGAGAGCGATCCCGAGGCGTATGCCTACAACCCCGTCGGCTACATGGCCCTCGGCGCCGCAGTCCAGGAAGCAGACTTGACCGCGGTGTACGAGCGGCAGGAGCGGATCGGCTACCGCTCGGAGCTGATCGTCGGCGAGGGCGCCGTCGACGCGCACATGAAGGCGCTCTTCCCCGACTGGCGCGCCCGCGGCGTGACGGTCTGCCTGCACGAGAAGCAGGGCGGCTTCGCCTTCAACATGGCCTCGGTGATCGGGCTCGTCGGCAAGTGCGAGTCCGAAGGCGTGACGATCATCTCCGAGGTCGAGGTGCAGGAGCTCGAGCTCGGCGCGGACGGCGCCGCCCGTGCGATCCAGACGAACAGGGGGCGGATCGAGATCGGCGAGCAGCTCGTGCTCGCGCCCGGACCGTGGGCGAAGCAGTTCTGGGCGATGCTCGGGCTGCCGATGACGATCGACATCAAGACGCCGTCCGGCGACGTCGTCAAGGACCGCCCGATGTGGACGTACTGGAACCTCCAGGAGGGCGAGATCAAGGTCGACCCGACCATGTTCGCGACCGCGGACGGCAGCGCGCCGCCTGTGATCCATCTCGACACCGACGCACCGCTGCACACCGACGACGGCGACCTCGTCACCGACGAGCTGTGGGGCATCTACTTCAAGCGCGACCGCGACGGCGTCCAGGGCGGCGCCGCACCGCTGACGGTCGGAGACGACGTGCAGCTCGATCCGTACCCGCAGACGACGAACGTCGACCCGGGCTTCCCCGACATGTGGTGCGCCGCCCTCTCACACGCGATGAGCCGCTTCGAAGGCTGCCGCCCGCTGTACGCGAACGCGCGGTCCGGCGGCGTCGGAGCGTTCACCGCCGACAACTTCCCGGTCTTCGACTACCTCAAGCCGAACGTCTACGCGATCCTCGACTCGAATCACGGCTACAAGATGATCGGCGTCGGCCGCGAGGTGGCGAAGGTGCTCGTCGGCGAGCACTCGTCGCTGCTGTACCCGTTCCGGTTCGAGCGCTTCGAGGTCGGCGATCTGCATCCGGTCTCGAACTCGCCGTACCCCTGGAGCTAGGTCTCGGGCGACAGGACGCTCGCGCAGGCGAGACCTGCTTTGAACACTGCGGGAATCCACGCTTTGCAGCCGAACAGTCTCCGTGGATCCTCAGAGAAGCCACGACGGGCAGTGCCCGAGAAGAGGAGTTGGCGATCGACGCGACGGAGTCCCGGCCAGGCGACGAGGAGGTGACCGTCCCGGGTCTCTGCGGGGTCTGCGCGGCCGGCTGCGGCGTCGACGTCGTCTTGCGGGCCGGCCGGATCGAGCGCCTGCACCCGCGCAAGCACCACCCGCAGGGCATCGTCTGCACACGCGGGACACGCGCTGCGGAGATCGTGTACGCGCCGGAGCGGCTGCTCTACCCGCAGCGGCGCGTCGGTGAGCGCGGCGAAGGGCGGTTCGAGCGGATCACGTGGGACGACGCCTACGACCTGTTCGTCGACCGGCTGCACGCGATCGCCCGCGAGCACGGCCCGGAGGCGCTCGCCGTCTATACCGGCCGCGGTAACTTCGAGCTCGGGCTGAACGAGATGTTCGCGCCCGCGGGCCCGACGGAGTCGTCCGCAAACGCGGTGCTCTTCCCGCTGGGCTCGCCGAACGCCACCGGTGTCGGCTCCCTCTGCTTCGTCTCCTACGGGATGATCGCGCCACGCTCCGTGCTCGGTGTGGAGTACCGCGACCTGACCAATGACGTGGACGGGGCCGATCTCGCGCTCGTCTGGGGCGCCAACCCGGCGACCGCCTCCCCACCGTCGAACCTCGTCCGGTTGAAGGCCCTCCAGGCGCGCGGCGGCCGCGTCGTCGTGATCGACCCCCGGCGATCCGAGACCGCCCGCGCGCTGCGGGCGGAGTGGATCGGGATCCGGCCGGGCACCGACGGCGCACTCGCGCTCGGCCTGATCGGCGTCCTGGTGGAGGAGCAGCTGTACGACGCCGGCTTCGTCGAGCGGTGGACGCACGGGTTCGCCGAGCTGCGCGAGCAGGTGCGAGCCTTCACACCCGAGCGGGTCGAGTCGATCACGGGAGTGCCCGCCGCGACCGTGCGCGAGCTCGCGCGCGCGCTGGCCGCTGCCCAGGGTTGCTCGGTGTTGACGTACACCGGCCTCGAGTACTCCGACAGCGGCGTGCAGGCGATCCGCGCGGTACTGATCCTGCAGGCGCTCGCGGGCCACCTCGACACGCCGGGCGGCAAGGTGATCCGCATGCCCGGCCGCCCACGGCCCCACCGCAACACGACGCCGGTACCCGACGGGGCGCCACGCGCCGTCGGCGCAGCGGAGTTCCCGCTCTACCACGAGGTGCGCCAGGAGGCCCACGCCGCACTCCTGCCGCGCGCGATCCTCGAGGGCGAGCCGTATCCGGTGCGCGGCATGATCGTCTCCGGCGCATCGATCCTGACCGCCTGGCCCGACCCCGCCCGCTGGCGCCGGGCACTTGCGGCGCTCGATCTGCTCGTCGTGATCGACCGCTTCCCGACCGCGGATGCGGCCTACGCCGACCTGCTGCTGCCGGCGACGACGATGTTCGAGATCGAGTCCTACCAGGAGTACGAGCACAGCGTGCAGCTGCGGCGCCGGATCATCGAGCCGGTCGGGGAAGCCCGCAACGACTACCTGATCTTCGCCGAGCTGGCCCGCCGCCTCGGGTACGGAGAGCGTTGGCCCCAGACCGAGCGGGCGATGGTGGAGCTCGCGCTGCAGGGCACCGGCATCACGTACGAGGAGCTCGCCGCGAGTGACGATCCCCTGCCGCTGCCGGTCGTCGAGCAGCGCTACCGCAAGTGGGAGACGGGCGAGCTGCGCGTCGACGGCGTTCCCGGCTTCGACACGCCCACCGGCAAGCTCGAGATCACCAGCGAGTGGTTCCGCGCCAACGGCTACGACCCGCTGCCGCACTACACGGAGCCGAGCGAGGGGCCGCTCGCGTCGCCCGAGCTCGCCGAGGCGTTTCCGCTCGTGCTCACCTCCGGAGCCCGCATCCGCTCGGACTTTCGCTCCCAGCACCGAAACATCCGTTCGCTCGTGCAGCTGCAGCCGGAGCCGCTCGTCCACCTCCACGCCGACGACGCCGCGGCCCGCGGCATCGCGGACGGCGACCCCGTCGACGTCGTCACCTCGCGCGGCCGTGTGCCCTTCCGCGCCCGCGTCGGCGAGGACATCGTGCGCGGCGCAGTCGAGGCCAACATGGGCGGCGGCGGCCCACTCGGCCCGGACGCCTGGCGCGCGGCAAACGTCAACGAGCTCACCGACGCCGGCAACTTCGACCCGATCTCGGGCTTCCCCGTCTTCAAGGCACTGCTCTGCGACGTCGAGCCGCGCCGCTGACGCAGGCCGCCGCCGCGGGCCGGGGTCCTCGAGCTCGACCGAGCGCGCGCCGGTCGTCATCACCTTGACGAAGTCGGCGCCGTAGCGCAGCTCGGCGGCGAGCACTTCCGCCGATCAGTGGAGGGCGCGGTCAACGCGCTTCGGCGACGACGAGGATACGTCTGCTCATCGCGTCGATCGTCTCCTGCATCTCCTCGAGCTGCGCTTTCGTCTCGGCGACGTCGCCGCCGGATTCTGCGGCGAGTTCTTCCACGTTCTCGATCAGTCCTGCAGTTGTCTGGGCGATGCGTCGCTGCCAGTCGTCCGTTTCTTCGTACGTGAGCACGTCGAAGCCCTCGGCCGTGAGGCACGGGCGGTGGTCCTCGACCTGCGGCGGCCGTCCGATCGGCTGGTGGTGATAGTCCCACGAGGTGAACACGAGTCGGACACCTGGACGGACGACCCGCCTGATCTCATGAACGGCGGCGGCCTTGTCGGCCGTGAACAGCAGCGCGTCGACGCTGACGACTCCGTCGACGCTCTTCGGCGGAAGACCCGTGTTCTCGAACGAGCCCTCACGGAAGTCGGTCCGCTCGCGAAAGCCCATTGCGTCGGCCCGCCGACGCGCGGCGTCGAGTGCGCTCGGGGAGATGTCGATCCCGATCACGCTTGCACCCGTCGCCCCGGCAATCCAGAGACCCGGCCCGCCGCGGCCGCACCCGAGGTCGGCGATCGTCCGGCCTTCGCCGACGTGCAGCTCTGCGGCGATCCGTTCGAGCTCGCTCACGCTGATGTAGCTGAAGGGGTCGACGCCTTCCGGGTACTCGTCCCCGAACACCTGTCGCCACACGCGTTCGGCCACCTGGGAGGGGGCGCCGGAGTACGTCTGCTCGAAAACGGCCTTCCAGTCTCGGTCGGTCTCCATCAGCGTTCCTTCGCGCGCTTCCGTTCCTTGTCGTAGACCGGGTGCTGGACGATCTCGCCGGCGATCTCCTTGCCGCCGACCGTCGCCGTCACCGGCGTGCCGACGGCCTTCGCCACCTCGGCGGGCACCTTCGCCAGCCCGAGCGTCTTGCCGCCGAGGTACGGCGAGACGACCGCCTGCGTGATGAAGCCGCCGACCGAGAGCGGCGCACCGCTCGCGTCGTCGCCGCCCGACTCGAGCACGACGCTCGTCATCCGCAGCGTCGTTCCGTCGCGGTCGCGCTCGAGGCCCTCGCGCCCGCGCAGGTCCGCTTTGTCGAACGACACCGCCCAGCCGAGCCCGCACTCGAACGGTGAGACCGACGGGGCGTACTCGACGCCGCCGATGATGAACCCGCCCTCGATGCGGAAGAGGTCGAGCGCGGTCATGCCGATCACCTTCATGCCGCGTGGCTCGCAGGCCTCGAGCAATGCGTCCCAGAGGTCGAGCGCACGCCCGCGGTCGACCCAGAGCTCGTAGCCGAGCTCGGCGGTGTAGCCGAGCCGCGTCATGAAGACGGGAATGCCGGCGATCTGCACGTCCTCCCGGAACGTGTAGTAGGGGAACGCGGCGTTCGAGAGGTCCTGGTTCGCGAGCGGTTGCAGCAGCTCCCGGCTGAGCGGGCCTTGCAGGCAGAGGTGCGGCATCGCGTCGGTGCACTCGCGCACCTCGATCCCGGTGCCCTGGGCCTGCGCCGAGAAGAGCTCGTAGTCGTGGTCGTTCGCACCGCAGAAGCGGACCCGGTCGTCGCCGCGGTTCATCACCGTGCAGTCGTCGATCATCTTGCCGTCCTCGTCGACGAGCGGGCCGTAGGCGATCTGCCCCACGCCGAGCTTCGACACGTCGCGTCCGACCAGCCCGTTGACGAACTCGAGCGCGCCGCGGCCGTCGAGGTCGACCTTGCGCAGCATCGTGAAGTCCATCAGGCCCGCCGTCTCGCGGACGGCCCGGTACTCGCTCTCCGTGTCGGTCACGACACTCGGCGCGAAGTAGCCGAACAGATCCATCCAGTCGTCCGTGAGCGACGCGAGTCGTGGGTGGAACGCGGTCTCCTTGCTCATTGCTCCTCCTCCTTCCCGGCGGCCGCGGCCACCGGCTCCGACGCGGGCAGGTCGAGTGACTCGAGCACGAGCTCCGAGAGCTCGCGCAGCTCGAGCTCACCCTGGTGACCCGACGTCTTGATCGCGTCCTCGTACATCGTCACGTCCTTCGGGCAACAGACGACGAAGTAGTCGAGCGTGCCGAGCGCGACGGCCTCGTCGATGCGCTGCTCGCTCGGGCGGCGCGCGCCTTCGGCCTTCAGCTCCTTCATCCAGATGCGGCCGCCGCCCGCACCGCAGCAGAACGAGTTGTCGCGGTTGCGCGGCATCTCGACCAGCTCGCAGCCGATCGCCTCGAGCACCCGCCGCGGCGCCTCGTAGACGCCGTTGTAGCGGCCGAGCGTGCACGGATCGTGGTACGTGATCCGGTAGCCGAGCTGCTTCTTCGGCAGCAGGCGGCCGCCCTCGAGCAGCTCGAGCAGCAATTGCGAGTGGTGCAGCACGTCCCACTCGCCGCCGTGCTGCGGGTACTCGTTCCGCAACGTGTGGAAGGTGTGCGGGTCGGAGGAGAAGACGCGCTCGAAATCGCAGCCGGAGATCGTCTTCACGTTCTCCTCCGCGAGCGATGCCCAGAGCCCCTCCTCCCCCGCGCGCCGCACGTCGCAGCCGGCGGTCTTCTCGGCGTCGAAGAGAATTCCGAAGTCGGCGTCGGCGCTGCGGAGGATGCGTGCGAGCGCCTGCGTGGCGCGCTGGTTGCGCGCGTCGAAGGACGCGTAGTCGCCGACGAACCAGAGCAGCTCGGCGGGCTCCTTGCGGATGTCCTTCACCTCGAAGCCGAGCTCGCGCGCCCAGCGTGGCCGCTTGCGCTTCGGCTCGCCGAACGAGTTGCCGGTCTCGTACACCGCCTCGAACGTCGACTGCAGCATCGAGTCGAGCTCGCCGACGTCGACGAGGCGGCGACGCAGCTGGTTGATGATCGGCACGTGCTCGATGCCGACCGGGCAGATCTCGACGCACGCCATGCACTGCGTGCACGACCAGATCGTCTCCGGCCGGATGCGCTCGCCGATCTGCGCAGCGGGGCCCGAGTGCGCGGCCAGCTCGCGGAGGTCGAGGATCAGGTCGCGCGGCGAGAGCGGGTACCCGGCGGCGTTCGCCGGGCAGGCGACGTGGCACTTCCCGCACTTCGTGCACGCGTCGAGCGAGACGAGGTGCTGCCAGGTCAGGTCGGCGATCTTGCCGTAACCGACCTGCTCCGGCGTCGCGTTCGCCGGGAGGAGCGGCAACCGCTTGCCGGCAAGGTCGTCCCGCACGCCGACGTTCGCCGGTCCGGCGAGCATGTGCACGGCCTTCGTGAACGGAATCGACGAGACGAACGAGAGTGCGACGACGCCGTGCGTCCACCAGGTCGCGAAGTGCGCGGTCGACGCCTGCTGCGCCGTCATGCCGAGCCGGTGGAAGCCGCGGCCGACGACCCAGCCGACCGGCGACCAGGTCTCGAACGACGGATTCGTCTGCACGATCCGGAACGCCTCGAGCAGGAAGCCGCTCAATGCGAGGAAGAAGAGCGAGCCGACGAAGACCCAGTCGCCGATCACGTAGCCCCTGCGGTCCTCCTCGCGGTCGGGTCGCCGGTAGTCGAGGCGCTGCGGCCGCGCGAGGCGCTTCGCCACCATGATCGCGAGCCCGATCGCGAGCCCGAAGCCGAACACGTCGAGCACGAGCGAGTACCCGAGGTAGAAGGAACCGCGCCAGAAGTCGAAGCCGAAGAGCGGCTTCGCGAAGTCGTCCTGGATCGCGAGGATCGTCGTTCCCGCGAAGAGCACGAGAAAGCCGTAGAAGATCAGCGCGTGGCCGAGCCCGGCGAGCGGATCGCGCCGCTTGATCCAGCGGTGGGTGAAGACGATCGCCGCCGTGCGCACGACGCGTCGCCCGAGCCCGCGCAGCTGGAGCGGCCCCCTGTCACTTGGCCCTGGGCGACCGCGACGGTACTTGAGCGCGAGGCGCGCGACGCCCCAGAAGAAGACCGTCGTCGAGACGACGATCAGCCCGTACCAGAAGACGATCTCCCAGTGCGACAGGCCCGCGAAGGTCTGGCGCGTCTCGGTCACACGAGCTTCGCCAGCTCTTCCGCAACGTCGAAGAGGTCGGTGACGGCGCCGTAGTGCGCCACCTCGAAGATCGCTGCCTCCGGATCAGTGTTGACGGCGATGATCGTCTCGCTCGTCTTCATCCCCGCCAGGTGCTGGACGGCGCCGGAGATTCCGAAGGCGAGGTACACCTTTGGCTTGACCGTCTTGCCGGACTGGCCGACCTGCCGCGCGTTCGGCATCCAGCCCGCGTCGACGATCGGGCGCGAGACGGCGAGCGTCGCGCCGAGCTTCTCGGCGAGCTCCTCGAATATCGCGATGTTGTCGCGCTCGCCGATGCCTCGCCCGATCGAGAGCAGGAAACCGGCGGTCGTGATGTCGACGTCGCCCAGCTCGGCCTCGCGGAACTCCACGTGCCGCGCGCGCGACGCGACGGCGCCGAGCTCGAGCCGGCTCGACGTCGGCGAGCCCGACCCCTCCGCCGCCGGCCACACCGTCGGGCGCAGCAGGAGCAGCACCGGCTTCCCGGCCGGGAACTCGAGCTCCGCGTGCACTTTCGAGCCGTAGAACGCGCGCGTCGCGACGATCGCGTCGCCGTCGCGCGACACGGCGAAGACGTCGCTGGCGAAGCCGAGACCGAGCTTCGCGGCGACCGCGGCTGCATAGCCCATGCTGTTCACGGTGAAGCCGAGCAGCACCGCCTGCGGCTGACGCTCCTCGATCAGCCGCTCGAGCGCGCGCTGGAAGACGTCGTTCTCGAACTCCGCCTGCTCGACGCTCACGTGGACGATCTCGTCGACGCCTTCGCGGTTCACGTCGAGCGCCTCGGGGCCGATCACGGCCACCGTGACGGGCCCGCCGAGTGTGCGTGCCGCCGTGACGAGCTCGTACGTCACGTCGCGCACCTGCCCCTGCAGGTGCTCGGCGATCACCAAGACGCTCATGCCAGCCGCTCCCGTACGAGCTCCAGGATGCGCTGCGCAACCTGCGCCGGACCCCCGTCCAGCATCTCCGCACCGGAGCCCCGCGGCGGCGAGAACATCCGGCGCACGCGGTAGGCCGGCTCGCCCGACTCCGCGCCGAGCGGTTCCGCATTAACCACTGCGATCTCGTGCTGTTCGGCCTGCTTGATCGCACGCAGGTTGGCGTAACGCGGCTCGTTGATCCCCGTCTGGATCGTCAGCACAGCGGGCGTGTCGACCTCGACGATGTCGACGAGGCCGCCTTCGAGCTCGCGGCTCACCGTCGCCGAGCCGCTGCCGTTCCAGTCGAGGTGCGTGACGACGGCCACCCGCGGCAGGCCGAGCAGCTCGGCCAGCGCGACGCCGGTCGAGCCCTGCACGGAATCCGCCGACTGGACGCCGGCGAGCACAAGGTCGGGCGACTCCGCCGCGACGACGTGTGCGAGCGCCCGGGCCGTCGACACGGGGTCGAGAGGTTGAGGGTCGAGCGTTTCGCCGTCGACGCGGATCGCGCGGTCGGCGCCCATGGCGAGGCAGCGCCGCAACACTGCCTCCGCCTCGGCGTCGCCGACCGTCACCACCACGACCTCGCCGTCGCCGAGCCGCTCGCGGATGCGGATCGCCTCCTCGGTCGCGGCTGCGTCCCACTCGTTGAGCGCCCGGTCGAGGAAGTCCGGATCGACGTCGCGACCGTCGGCGGCGAACTCGACCTCGTCCCCCAGGACCTTGATTTGCTTGACGGTGACGACGATTTTCAGGTGAGCACCGTCTCTCGCTCGCGCCGCGCGCGCAGCTCACGCAGATCCTCTTCGAGCTCGTCCGCGTCCGGCACGCGCCGCTCGCGCTTGAACGGCAGCGGCGTCTCCGGATTCGGGGAGTCGATCTCACGTGCGAGCCGGTGGCCCGAGAACACCGCGTCGGCGATCAACCGCGGCGCTTCGCAGTCGCCGATCCGGTACAGCGCGTCAACGCCTTCGGCGGCGAGCGCGTCGCGCCCGACGACGTCCTTCAATTCGCGGAACAACGCCTCGTTCGAGCGCCGCTGCGAGACGAGGACGACCGCGTCGGTCTCGAAGGTCTTCGAGTGTCCGTCGGTGTCGTAGACGTGCTCCGCCGTGACGCCGCCGGCCTCGATCTTCGACGGCATGTGGTACGTCACGACCTTGACGCCGAGCTTGTGCAGCTTGCGGTGCATGTTCGGTGCCTCGAGCGTGAAGTGCATGTAGGGCGCGATGTGTCCCATCGGAGTCATGATCGTGACGCGCTTGCCTTCGAGCGCCAGCTTCTCGGCGAGCGATACGCCCATGAAGTAGCCGTCGTTGTCGAAGACGATCACGCGCTCGCCCGGTGCCTCCTTGCCCTCGACCATGATCTGCTCGGGGGTCAGGATGTGCGCGAGGCTCGGGTCGGCGCCGGGAATCGCGGCGTGCGTCGCGCCGTTGAGGCCGTCGGTCGCCCAGTACGCGCCCGTCGCGACGATCACGATCTCGGCCCCGTACTCCTTGACACCCTGCGCGTCGAGCCTCGTGTCGGGGATGAACTCGACGTTCTTCAGCTTGTCGAGCTGGATCTTGCGGTAGTTGACGACCCGCGCCCATTCGCCGAGGCCGGGCAGCTGCGGGATCCAGCGCATGATCCCGCCCATGTCGTCCTGCGCCTCGACGAGGTGCACGCGACGCATCCCGCGCCGCGCGAGGACCATTGCGCACTCCATCCCGGCCGGTCCGGCGCCGACCACGAGTACGTCGTTCTCGGCATTCGCGGCCGGCTCGAAGCGCTCCGGATGCCAACCGCGCCGGTACTCCTCGCCGGCGGTCGCGTTCTGCGTGCAGATGAGCGGCGGACCGCCGATCTCCCAGCGCGAGATGCAGACGTTGCAGCCGATGCACTCGCGGATGTCGTCGAGCCGACCCTCGTCGATCTTCCGGGGCAGGAACGGATCCGAGATCGAAGGGCGACAGGTGGCGATGATGTCGAGCTTGCCGGAGTTGATCGCGTCGACCATCGAGTCCGGGTTCGTCCAGCGCCCGACCCCGAGCACCGGCTTCTTCGACACGGATTTGACAGCGGCCTGCCACGGGAGCTGGCGCCCCTCGGGATAGAAGCGCGACGGGGTCGCGTCCTCGCCCCACTCCGCGATGCCGGAGACGTTGACGTCCCACACGTCGACCAGGTGGTCGACGAGCTCGACGAACGGGAGCGCGTCACGCTCCAGCTGCGTGCCGGCCTCGCCCATGAACATGTCGGTGGAGATGCGCACGCAGATCGCGCAGTCGTCGCCGACGGCGGCCTTCACCTGCTCGATCGTCTCGCGCCAGAAGCGCGCGCGATTCTCGAGCGAGCCGCCGTACTCGTCGGTGCGGTGGTTGTAGTACGGCGTCAAGAACTGCTGCGGCAGATACGCGTGCGAGCCGTAGACGTAGACGATGTCGAAGCCGGCTGTGCGTGCGCGCTTCGCTGCGTCGACGTACAGCTGCTGCACCTCGCGAATGTCGTCCTTGTCCATCTCCTTCGCGTAGGTCAGATACTCGAAGTCGCTCGGGATCTGCGATGGCCCGCGCGGAACGCAGCGCGACTC
>JANMWV010000007.1:0-1953 GCA_031394165.1 Actinomycetes bacterium | reverse complement strand
GCCCGCTGCAACTCGTGCTCGTGGGGACGTTCATGGAGCTGACGATCTTCGTCTGTGAGGTGCCGACCGGCATCGTCGCCGACCTCTACAGCAGGAAGCTCTCGACGATCGCCGGCTATCTCGTGATGGGCGCGTCGATCGTGTTCTGTGGACTCGTCGCGCAACCGTGGGCAGTGATGGCCGCGTGGTCGTTGTGGGGCCTCGGCTACACGTTCACGAGCGGCGCACAGGATGCGTGGCTCGCCGACGAGATCGGTGTCGACAACGTGCAGCCGGTGTATCTGCGCTCGGCGCAGGTCGCCCGCGTCGTCGCCCTGCTCGCGATCGGCGGCAGCGTCGCCCTCGGGCTCGTCTCGCTCAGGCTGCCGGTGCTCGCCGGCGGCGCGGTGATCGCACTCGTCGGAGTCGTGCTCGCCGTCGTGATGCCGGAGACGGGGTTCCGGCCGGCGCCGCGCGAAGCCGCCGACAGCGTGCTCCGCTCGATGGCGGCGACCGGTATCGCAGGCGCGAGCCTCGTGCGCCGCACGCCCGTGCTCCTGCTGATCCTCGCGATCACAGCGTGCTGGGGCGCCTGGTCGGAGGCGTTCGACCGGCTCGCGGAGGCGCACATCATTCGGGACGTCGGTCTGCCCCACGTCGCAGGCCTGTCCATCGTCGTCTGGTTCGGCGCCATCTCCACCGCGTCGCTGCTGCTTTCGCTCGCCGTTGCGCGACCGCTGAACCGACGGCTCTCCCACGCTCCACGGCAGACGATCACGCGGACGTTGCTGGGAGCCGACGGAGTGCTGATCGGCGCCGGGCTCCTGTTCGCGCGTGCCGGTGCGTTCTGGGCGGCGCTCGCCGCGCTGCTCGCACTGAACACCGTGCGGTCACTCGTCGGCCCGCTGTTCCGCAGCTGGCTCAACCAGTCCATCTCGGAGTCGAGCGTGCGCGCGACCGTGATGTCGATCGCGAGCCAGGCGGATGCGATCGGCCAGTGGACGGGCGGCCCGGCGATCGGTGCGGTCGGCAACCGGTTCGGCATGCGCGCCGCGCTGACGCTCGGGGCGCTGTTGCTCTCGCCCGCGATCGCTCTCTATGCGCGAGCGCTGCGGCCCGGGCAGATCCTTTAGGGGCCCAGCCGGTCGAGAAAGTCGCGGAGCCCGACGCGCCAGTGCGGCAACTGCGGCGCGCCGGGCCGCTCGCTACGCAACACCGAGTAGGCCGGCCGCGGTGCGGGCCGGCCCAGCTCGGCGGTCGAGATCCGGCGCACGCGGCACTCGACGCCCGCCTCCTCGAAGATCGCCTCGGCGAGCTCCGCCCACGTGCACTCGCCGGCGGCGGTGAGGTGCCAGACGCCGGCCGGCAAGACCGTAAGCTCGTGCACGGCGGCGGCGAGATGCTCGACGTACGTCGGCGAGCCGGTCTGGTCGTCGACGACCGCGACCTCGTCGCGCGTGGCGCCGAGCTCGAGCATCGTCCTGACGAAGTTGCGACCCGTGCTGCCGAAGAGCCACGACGAGCGCACGATCCACGCGTGCTCGCCGGCGGCCGCCTCCGCGTGCAATTTTGTGCGCCCGTACGCGGACAGTGGGTTGGGCGGATCCGACTCGACGTAGGGCGTGCGCTTGCGGCCGTCGAAGACGTAGTCGGTGGAGAACGTGACGAGCGGGGCCCCGATCTCCGCCGCGTGCTGCGTGCCGCCGACGTTCACGGCGGCGGCTTCCTGCGGATCGGCCTCCGCGCGGTCGACGTCGGTCCACGCCGCGGCGTGCAGTACGAGGTCGACCGCTCCCAGCTCTGGCGCGGGCGTCGTCACGTCCCAGTCGCGAGGCGCGAGCGCGACGACCGTCTCGCCCGCGAACGACTCGACGAGGGCTGCGCCGAGCTGGCCGCCCGCGCCGGTTACGACGATGCGTCGCGTGCCGACAGGAGCGGCGATGGCGTACTCCAGAGATGGCGGATGCGCTCGTC
>JANMWV010000601.1:0-3878 GCA_031394165.1 Actinomycetes bacterium | reverse complement strand
CAGTTCGGCGAGGGCGGCTGCACCCCGAGACCGAGGAAGTTCAGGGTCGTCACGAAGATGATCACGTAGGTGAGGCGCACCGCGAACTCCACGAGCACGGTCGGCGCGATGTTCGGCAGCAGCTCGCGCAGCACGATCGCGATCGTGCGCTCACCGCGCGCCTGCGCGGCGAGGATGTACTCCTGCGTCGCCACGCCCTGCGAGGCGCCGCGCAGCACCCGTGCCACGCGCGGGCTGTAGACGAGCGCGACGGACAGGATCACGACGCCGCTCGAGGCGCCGGCCGTCGCGATCACAACCAGGACGATGAGCAGCGGGGGCAGCGAGAGGAACACGTCGATCAGGCGCGCTGCGATGGCGTCGATGCGCCCGCGCGTGTAGCCGACGAGCAGCCCGAGCACGCCTCCGACCGCGAACGCGAGCAGCGTCGCGGCCAGCGGGATGAGGATCACCGAACGCGAGCCCGCGAGCAGCCTGCTGAGGATGTCGCGCCCGAGATCGTCCGTGCCGAGGAGGTGCGCGCTCGAGGGGCCCGTGTTCGGCAGGCCGACGCCGATGGCGTACGGCGAGAACGGCGCCAGCGTCGGCCCGAGCACCACGACGAACAGGAAGACGCAGACGATCGCCAGCCCGAGCTTGCCCTCGTTCGGCCCTGCGACGGCGCGCAGCAGCGCTCCCGCCCGCGCGCGCAGCACGGCCGCGCGGCTCGACGGGACGTCCGCGTCGCCGGCCGCCCAGGCCGCTCCCTCCGTCATGTCTTGGAGTCGCGGAGCTGGGGGTTCAGGAGCAGCACGATGCCGTCCGCGACGAAGTTCAGGCCCACCACGCCGGCACCGATGATCAGTGCGATCACCTGCACCGTCGGGATGTCACGCGACCCGACCGAGTCGACCAGCAACTGGCCGATCCCGGGAAACCCGAAGACCGTCTCGATTACGACGACGCCGCCGATCAGCTCGGCCATGCTGAGCGCGACGACATTCACGACCGGCAGGCTCGCGTTGGGCACGACGTGCCGCCAGACGACGCGCCTGCGGGAGAGCCCGCGCAGTACGGCGCTGCGGATAAAGGGCCGTCCCGCGACGTCGCGCACGTTGGCGCGGATCATGCGCGTCATGTACGGCGTCAGCACGGTTGCGAGCGTGAGCACCGGTAGGACGTAGCCCTTGATTGCGTCAGCCGTGCTGCCGAACGCGACGCCGCTGGACTCGATCGGGAGCAGCCCGAGCTCCACTCCGAACACCACGAGCAGCGTGATGGCGACGACGAACTCAGGCAAGGAGTTGATAAACAGCGCCGAGAAAGAGATCGCGCCGTCGACGGGCCGGCCGCTCCGCTGGGCGCTGTAGACACCGAAGATGAAGGCCACGGGCACGGCGACGAGCATCGCGAAGAACCCGAGCAGCACGGTGCGGAGGATGCGCGGCACGACGAGCGACGTCACGGTCTGCTGGCTCAGCACCGACGTGCCCCAGCGACCCCGCACGGCGTTGCCGACCCAGTGCACGTAGCGCGTCGCGACCGGCTGGTCGAGGCCCTGCTGGCGGTCGTAGGACCGCAGCTGCTCGGTGGTCGCGCCCTTGCCGAGCGCGATCCGCGCGGGGTCTCCCGGGATCACGTTCGTGGCGAAAAACGTGATCGCCGAGATGATTACCAGCGTGAGCACGGCGAGCACGAGGCGTGTCGCGAGGAAGCGCGCAACACCGCTCACGCTCGCCGGCTCCGCACGCTAGGCGAGGTACGCCTTCCGGAAGTCGATATTGGAGAACGGTGTGGCCTGCAGACCGTGGACACGCTTCTTCGCTCCGTAGTACGCCGAGAAGTGGAACGGAATGAGCTCCGCCGAGACGTCGTTGTAGCGGCGGATGATCTCGTTCGCCAGTTCCTTCTGCTTCGCGAACTTCGGCGTGCTCTGGAACTCCTTGATCCAGCCGTCGATCTTCGCGTCCTTGAGACGCGAAAGATTCGAGCCGGAGGTCGAGGCGTAATAGAGCTGGAACATGAAGAGCGGGTGCTGCCGCTGGCCGAAGTCCATCACGATGGGCTTGTGCAGGAAGGCAGCCAGGTACTGATCGTTCGAGACGCTCTTCACGTTCAGCGTGAACCCGATGTCGGCGAGGTTGGCCTTGCCGATCTGCGCAGCCTGGTCGAGGTAGGGATACGCTGAGGTCGACCAGGCGTCCTCGGTGATGTTCGGGACGCCGGCCTGCGCGAGCAGCGCCTTGGCCTTGTCGGGATCGTGCGGGAACGGCTTCAGGTCGGCGGGGTAGTAGGGGTCGCCGGGCGGGATCATCGAGTCGGCGCTGACCTCGCCGTGCCCGCCGACGACGATGTCGAGGAGCTGCTTGCGGTCGATCGCCATCTTCATCGCGTGCTGCACGCGCACGTCCGAGTAGGGCTTGATGCTGCCGTCGACGTCGAAGGTGAACGGCGACGGGCTCTTGAGGTCGAAGAGCATCGCCGCCGAGGACTTCGAGACCTGGTCGTACGAGGAGGCGGGCATCGGGTCGCACACGTCGGACTGCCCGCTGACCAGCGACGCGACCTTCGTGGCCTGGTCGGGAATGCCGACGCCCGTGATCCCGTCGAGGTAGGGCAGGCCGTGCTGCCAGTAGTTGGCGTTGCGCACGAACTGGAAGCCTGACCCCGGCTTGAACGACTGGTTCTTGAAGGGGCCCGTGCCGGGCGACCCCTTGAGCCAGTTCGTGGTGCCGGCCTTCGGGATGCGCAGGGTGTAGTGCGCCGTGCGCACGCCGAAGAACGCGTCGGGCGTGAGCAGGTCGAAGACGATCGTGTTCGGATCGGGCGTGGAGATGCCCGACGCCTTGAGCACGGGCCCGAGGATGCTGAGGCCGGCCGAGCCGGTGGCCTTGTTGAGCACGCGCTTGAACTGGAACGCCACGTCCTTCGACGTGAAGGGCGAGCCATCGTGGAACGTCACGCCCTTGCGCAACTTGAACGTGTAGCGCTTCAGGTTCTTGCTGGCCGTCCAGTCCGCGGCGAGCATCGGCGAGAGCTTCCAGCCCTCGTCGATGTTCAGCAGGTTGTCGTAGAGCATGGCGAGGCCCATCGTCCCGATCGACGTGAGCGCCCGGGCCGGATCGAGGGAGTCCTTGCTTTGTGCGTCGCCTGCGGCGTAGCGCAGCGTGCCGCCCTTCTTGGGCCCGGCCGCGAGAGCCGGAGCCGAGTCCCAGAGCGGACCGAGCGCCACGGCCCCGAGCGCGGCGCCCGCTCCCGAGGCGATGAGACCTCGTCGTGTGAGCCCGCCCTGCGCGTTCACCGGATCCATCTCGATCTCCTCGTGTGATTTGTCGCTCGAACGTTCGATCGAGGGGCGACTGTAGCAACCGCGCGAAGCCTGCGTCAAGGCTTCTATAGTGATCGACCGAACGTCCGAGCGAGAGATTGGGGAACCGGTCGTGATCAGGAACACGGAGGCGAAGGCATGAGCGGAGAGCCGTTGCGCGTGGCGGTGCTGGCCGGCGACGGGATCGGGCCCGAGGTCATCGCGGAGGCGCGCCGGGTCGTCGACGCCGTGGGCATTCCGCTCGCCTGGACGGATCTCGACTGGGGCACGGGCTACTACGAGCGGACGGGCGCGATGATGCCCGCCGACGCCGTCGAGCAGGTCCGCCGCTTCGACGCCGTGCTGCTCGGCGCGGTCGGCTCGCCCGGCGTTCCCGACCACATCACGCTCTGGGGACTGCTACTCGAGTTGCGCCAGCGGCTCGACCTCTGGGCCAACGAGCGGCCCGTGCGGCTGCTCGAGGGCGTGGCGCACCATCTCTCGCGGCGGGGGCCGGCCGATGTCGACATGCTCTTCGTGCGCGAGAACACTGAAGGAGAGTACTCGGGCATCGGCGGTCGAGCGCACCGCG
>JANMWV010000566.1:0-1814 GCA_031394165.1 Actinomycetes bacterium | reverse complement strand
CGGAGGCGTTTGTCGATCCCCGTGAGGATGTCGTGCTTGATCCCGCTCGAGTGCGTGGCCTGCTGGTGCAGGCTGGTCGAGCCGATCGCCTGCTGGACCTGGTCGATCGCCCGCGGCACGACGAGCCAGAGGAAAAGCGCGATCACTCCGGCAATCACGAGGTAGTGGATGAGGACGCCGAAGCCGCGGCGGAGGCGCACCCGCCGGTGGAGCCAGTCCACGCCGGGCCGCATCGCGGCGGAGATGATGAACCCCAGGAAGAGAAGGGCGATGACGACCTTGATCTTCCAGAGCGCCAGCGCGAGCACGACGAGAGAGCCCGCGACGAGCGTGACGATGGCCGCGCGTTTGGCTGTCGAGCCCATGATCCGAGGGTTCTTCCCCCGGCTGTCGAAGCCTGCAACTCCGATGCTCTCCCAGGCCGGCGAACAGGTTTACCTCGACGCACGGCGTCACGGCGTCGTCCTCGTCAAGCCGTTATCGCGGGCGCTCGCGATTGCGGTGCTCGGCGTGACGGCATTCGCGCTGGGCTGGCCGCTCTCCCTCGCCGGAGCCGTGCTCCTCGTCGTCGCAGCGTTCCTTGCGACCGCGGCGGTGTGGAAATGGGACCGCACCCACGTGGTTCTGACGACCGAGAAGCTGTTCATCGTCCACGGCGTCGTGCGCAGGCAGGCCGCGGCGGTGCACCTAGCGCGCGTCGGGGCGGTCGAGGTCGACCAGTCGCTCTTGGGCCGTCTCCTCGGCTACGGGACGATCGTCGCCGGCGATCTCGAGATCCCCGGAGTGCACCGCCCCCGCGAGCTCTGCGGGCTCGTGCAATTTCTCTTGCAGTAGGCCTAGCCGAACAGGTGTTCGCTCGGTAGAATGGCCGTGTTAGATGGCTGCCGACGAGCTTGTTGTCCATGGCGCCCGCGAGCACAACCTCAAGGACATCACCGTCCGGCTGCCGCGGAATCGCCTGATCTGCATCACCGGCCTCTCCGGGTCCGGGAAATCGAGCCTTGCCTTCGACACGATCTACGCCGAAGGGCAACGTCGCTACGTCGAGTCGCTCTCCGCCTATTCGCGGCAGTTCCTCCAGATGATGGAGAAGCCGGACGTCGACCACATCGACGGGCTCAGCCCGGCGATCTCGATCGACCAGAAGACGACCTCCCGCAACCCGCGTTCGACGGTTGGGACGGTCACGGAGATCTACGACTACCTGCGGCTCCTCTACGCGCGGGTCGGGCGGCCGCATTGCCCGGTCTGCGGTAAGCCGATCACAGGCCAGTCGATCGACTCGATCGTCGATCAGGTGCTGCGGCTCGCAGAGGGCACGCGGTTCACGGTGAACGCGCCGGTCGTGCGCGACCGCAAGGGCGAGTATAAGGATCTGTTCGACGAGATCGTGCGTGAAGGCTTCACGCGCATGAAAGTCGACGGTCAGGAGATCGTGCTCGAGGACGGCATCCCCGACCTCGACAAGAAGTTCAAGCACACGATCGAGGTTGTCGTCGACCGGCTCGTGATGAAAACTGACATACGCGCGCGGCTTACCCAGTCGATCGAGTCGGCTGCAGCGCTCGCTGAGGGGCTCGTCGCGATCGACGTTGTCGACGGTGAGTCGATGCTCTTCTCGCAGAACTTCGCTTGTCCCGATCACGGTGTGTCTCTCGCAGAGCTACAGCCTCGCGTCTTCTCGTTCAACGCGCCGCACGGCGCGTGCCCACGCTGCACCGGTCTCGGCTCGCAGCAGGAGATCGATCCCGACCTCGTGGTGCCGGATCCGTCGATCTCCGTCGACGACGGCGCGCTCGTGCCGTGGTCGCTCG
>JANMWV010000542.1:0-1644 GCA_031394165.1 Actinomycetes bacterium | reverse complement strand
TGCAGCGCGTGAACCCGGGACTCGCCGGCATCTCTCGCTTCCTCTCGATCCCGGAGTGGGCCGTCGTCTGCCTCGGCGGCTCTCCCGTCAGCGAGCTCTCGCTGGCAAGCCGCACCGGCCTGCTCGACGTCGGCGAGGTCGCGCCGTTCGCAGGCGCCGTCGCGCTGCTCGGGCGGAATCTTCTGTCAGAGGTCGTCGTCGCCGGGACCCCCGCCGGGAAGGCACGCCACGAGGCGCTGCCGGCCGGCGTGCGTGGCGCCGTACTGACCGTCGCCGGCCACGACCACCAGGCAGCCGCGCTCGCAGTCGGCGCGGCGCGACCCAACGCGCTGTTCAACTCCATGGGCTCCGCGGAGTCACTCGCCCGCTGCGTCGAGGGGCCGCTTGACCCGGCAGCCGTCGGGCGTCTCGCTGAGCAAGGGCTGACTGCGGGGTGGGGTGTCGTAAGCGGTCGCTTGGCGGTGCTCGGCGGACTGCGCACCGGACTCCTGCTCGAGGAATTCGCAACGCTGCTCGGCGCAAACGACCGCGAGTCGCGCCGGCGGCTCAGCGAGGAGTCGCTGCTGCTCGATGCCGCCGATCTCCCGGTCGAGGTGGTCGCGCGCGACGGCGACGCAGGGCTCGTGCCCGATCTGCTCGCCGAGGGCTTCTCTGCAGCGGTGATCTGGGCAGCGGCCGTGCGCGATCTCACGGCGCGGAGCACGCAACTGCTCGCGCGCATGGCGATCGAGCTTGGGCCGCATCAGCATGTGACCGTTGCGGGCGGCTGGGCACGGAACGGCTACGTGGTCGCCGAGAAGCGCCGCCAGCTCGGCGAAATCACCGTGAGCACCTTGCGCGAGGCCGGCTCGACGGGCGCAGCCTTGCTTGCCGGTGTCGCAGCCGACATCCTTGAGTGGCCAGAGGCCGACCCGTCACCGATCTGGTCCGCCCGCGCCGTTGTTCCCCGAGTGACAGAAAGAGAGGCTTCGTGATGACTGACAATGCGGCCACGATGACGGAACCCGATGCTTCCGTCGCGTCTACGGCTTCTGGCGTTCCCGCGCTTGCGGTGCATGGCTTGACCAAGAGCTACGGCCACGTGCGCGCTCTGCGCGGGGTTTCGTTCGAGGCCTACTCGGGCGAAGTGACGGCGCTCGTGGGTGACAACGGCGCCGGCAAGTCGACGCTGATCAAGTGCATCGCCGGCGTGGTGCACCCGGACGAGGGCACCATCGAGGTCAACGGAGTCCCGATCACGATGACCGATCCACAGTACGCCACGCACCTCGGCATCGAGACCGTCTACCAGGACCTGGCGCTCGCGCCCGATCTCGACGCGGCTGCCAACGTTTTCCTCGGACGCGAGGTGCGTCGCTTGCGCATCCTTCATAACCATCCGGAGATGCGCCGCCGGACTGCAAGCAGCTTCCAGGAGCTGGGCGTCGGCATGGTGCAGGACATGCGTGTGCCCGTGGCCTCGTTCTCGGGCGGCCAGCGCCAGTCCGTTGCGATCGCGCGCGCCGCGATGTGGGCCAAGCACGTGATTGTGATGGACGAGCCGACCGCAGCCCTCGGAGTGATCCAGACACAGAAGGTCCTCGAGCTGATCGAGCGCATCCGCGATCGCGGCCTCGCCGTTATCTTCGTCTCGCACAACCTGCC
>JANMWV010000529.1:0-6311 GCA_031394165.1 Actinomycetes bacterium | reverse complement strand
CGGAGCGCGCTGCTTCCGCGCAGCCTTCTTGCCCCGGGCGGGCGGCTTGCGGCGCAGCTTGCTCTGGCGCTTGTGGCGCGGCATGAAGGCCCTGTTCGCCCGCGTCGACGGGCCTCCTGCCTAGAGCAGGGACGAGATCCGCTCGACGAGCAGGTCCAGGAAGCGGAGCGCGTCGACATCGACGCCGGCGTGCGCGTTGCGTGGCGCGTCCTCGAGCACGTGCCAGCGGTCGACGACCGTCCGCCCGTCGCAATGCTCCGACGCGGTCTCGATCGCGATGTTGCAGTTCAGCGTCGTGACGAGGGTCGGGTCGATCACGTGGGCGACGGCGAGCGCGTCGTGGATCGGCGAGCCATCGAAGGCGTAGCGCGACTCGTGGAAGCGCTGGAAGAAGTCGGAGAGCTCGGCGACGACGCGCCCCGCGGCGCCTGTACCGCGTAACCGGTCGGCGTGCGCACGAGTGAACAGGGCCCTGTGCGTGACGTCGAGGCCGATCATCGTCACCGGGATACCGCTGCCGAGCACGATCGCGGCGGCTTCCGGATCGACGAACGCATTGAACTCGGCCGCGGGCGTGACGTTTCCCTCCCCGATTGCGCCGCCCATCCAGACGATCCGCTCCAGCCGGTCGCGCACGTCCGGATGCCGCTGGAGCAGGAGCGCGACGTTCGTCAGCGGCCCGGTCGGAACGAGCACGACGCCCGGCTCGATCAGCTCGGCGAGGAAGTCGGCTGCGTGCGCGTCGACGACCTGCGTAGTCGGCTCGGGGAGCGACGGTCCGTCGAGGCCGCTCTCGCCGTGCACGTTCGCCGCAACCCGAAGCGCGCGCTTCAGCGGCGCGTCGGCGCCGGCCGCGACGGGGACGTCGGTGCGGCCGGCGAGCTCGAGCACCTTCAGCGCGTTGCGCGTCGTCTTGTCGAGCGTCTGGTTGCCGGCGACGGTGGTGATGCCGCGCAGCTCGACCTCGGGCGAGGCGAGTGCGAGCAGGATGGCGATCGCGTCGTCGTGACCGGGATCGCAGTCGATGACGATGGGCGTGCTCACAGCAGCGCGTCGACCTCCTCTTTCGTCGGCAGTGACGTCTGGGCACCGAAGCGGGATGCGGCGAGCGCACCGGCGACACAGGCGCGCCGCAACGCCTCCTCACGGTCGCGGCCTTCGAGCAGCGAGACGACGAGGCACGCCGTGAACGCGTCGCCCGCCGCAGTGCCGTCGACCGTCTCCACCGGTGGCGGCGTCGCGCGCGCGACCTCCTCGCCGTTCTCGAGCAGCACCGCACCCTCGGCGCCGAGCGTGACGACGATCACGCCGTCGCGGCTCGGCAGGCTCTCGAGCTCGTAGCGATTCACGATCGTCACGTCGGCCGCCGGAATGCGCTCGCGCGCAGGCGCCGCGTTCAGGAAGAACTCTCCTGGCGCGTTCAGCGCGACGTGCTCGACTGTCTCGATCGAGATCTCGAGCTGGCAGAGCACGCCGTCGCCGTCGGGCAGCGCGACGTCTTCGGGACGGAGATCGAGGTTCGCGCCGGGCGCGACGACGATCACGTTCTCGCCCGCGGCGTCGACGGTGATGAGCGCGACGCCCGTCACACCGCTCGATCGCTTGAGCGAGCCGAGGTCGACACCTGCTTCCTCGAGACCCGCGAGCGCAGGCGCGGCGAGCTCGTCGTCGCCGACGCAGCCGATCATCGTCACGACGGCGCCGAGACGGGCGGCCGCGACGGCCTGGTTCGCACCCTTGCCGCCCGGAATGCGGTTGAACGTGGCGCCGGTGACCGTCTCCCCCGCGCGCGGAAGCCGCTCGGCGCGCGCGACGAGGTCGAGGTTGATCGAGCCGACGACGGTGAGCCGGGGAGCAGGCACGCGGGCGAGCGTAACGCGCGCTACGTGATTGCGAGCGCGCGCAGGTCGTCGAGCGCGCGCCCGAGCAGGTTCTCGCGCAGGTCGAACAGGCCGGCCCAGAGCGACGACGGGCCCGGCATCGCGTCGATCCGCGCCGCCGCGCTCAGACCTTCGAGCGCGCGCACGAGCACTGCGAGCTCGAGATAGGCCTGCGCGACGCGCTCAGGCCGCACGTGCACACCGGCGCGCGCCAGCACCGGCTCCCAGTCGATGAGCTCGGCTGCGCCGGGGCCGCCGTACCACGAGCGTCCCTCCGCCGCGTCCGCCTCGAGCTCGAGCAGGTAGCGCTTCAGCGGCTCCTCGAGACCGGCGAGCGCCGTCTCGACGCGATCGGCGGCACGACGCAACGCCGACTGCCGCTCTCCCGGCGTCGCCGGCTTCGCGTCGCCGCGCGCCCAACGCTCGAGCAGACGGCAGAACGAGAGTGCAGACGCCTCACAGGCGCCGAGCTGCGCGATCAGCCGCAGCGCAGTGGGCTGCTCCGTTGCGCACT
The DNA here is from genome assembly GCA_031394165.1 of Actinomycetes bacterium. Lineage (GTDB taxonomy): Bacteria > Actinomycetota > Thermoleophilia > Gaiellales > Gaiellaceae > Palsa-739. The sequence continues at coordinate 3,917 of JANMWV010000529.1, read as the reverse complement.
CCGCGAGCACGTCCGCCCACGTGGGCTCGGACCGGAGGCGCTGGGGCACCCTCGTTAGACCTCGACCAGCACCGGGAGGATCATCGGCCGCCGCCGGGTGCGGTCGTAGACGATGCCGCCGAGGGCGTCGTGCAGGTGCTCCTGGAGCAGCTTGATCTCCGTGATGTCGTCGCGCAGAAGCTCGTCGATCACCCGGCCGGCCTCGGCACGGAGCTCGTCGAGCAGCGCGTCGGCGCCGTCCCGAAGCCGCGCGCGATCAGCTCGGGCGGCGCGGTGAGACCGCTGCCGCCACCGTTCTCCTGCGCCAGCGTTGCGACGACGATCAGCACGCCGTCCTCCGAGAGGCGACGGCGGTCGCGCAGCGCGACGTCGTGCACGTCGCCGACACCGAGGCCGTCGACGAACGTCATGCCCGCGTGCACCTTGTCGACGATGCGGCAGCCGTGCTCGGACAGCTCAACGACGCTGCCGTTCTCGGCAAGAATGATTCCTTCCTCCGGCACGCCGCTCTCGCGCGCCAGCTGCGCGTGTGCTGCGAGCATGCGGAACTCGCCGTGCACCGGCATCACGGCCTTCGGCCGCAGCAGCGCGAGCATCATGCGGAGCTCGTCGGCGCGACCGTGACCGGAGACGTGCACCGGCGCGTTGTCCTCGTGCAGTACCTCGGCGCCGGACTTCGCGAGCCGGTTGATCGAGTCGTGCACGCGCAGCTCGTTGCCCGGGATCGGCTTCGCCGAGATGATCACCGTGTCGCCCGCCTCGACGCGCACGGCGGAATGGTCGTTGTAGGCGATGCGCGTCATTGCCGACATCGGCTCGCCCTGGCTGCCCGTGCAGAGGATCAGCTGCTGTTCGGGCGGGAGCTCCGCGATCTGCTTCGGACTGAGGATCACGTCCTGCGGGACGTCCATGTAGCCGAGGTTGCGCGCGATGTTCGAGTTCTTCTTCATCGAGCGGCCGACGAACGCGACCTTGCGCCCGCAGTCGATGCCGACGTCGACGGCCTGTTGCATGCGATGCACGTTCGACGCGAACGAGGCGACGAGGATGCGGCCCTTGCGGCTCGGGAAAATCTGGCGGAACGCCTCGCCGACGACCTTCTCCGACTGCGTCACTCCAGGCCGCTCGGCGTTCGTCGAGTCGCCGAGCAGGAGGTCGACACCGCGGTTGCCGATCTCCGCGAGCTTGCCGACGTCGGTGCGCTGGCCGTCGACCGGCGTGTGGTCGATCTTGTAGTCGCCCGTGTGGACGATGCGCCCGCCCGGCGTCTCCAACACGACGGCGGCGGCGTCCGGGATCGAGTGGGCCATGCGGATGAACTCGATGCGGAACGGGCCGAGGTTGAACGGCTCGTCGCCCGGCGCGACCTCGCGCAGCTCCGCTTCGCGGAGGAGGCCATGCTCGTCGAGCTTCGACTTGACGAGCCCGAGCGTCAGCCGCGTCGCGACGATCACGGGGATGCGCACCTCGCGCATCAGGAAAGGCAGCGAGCCGACGTGATCCTCGTGGCCGTGCGTGAGCACGACGCCGCGGATCATCGACTCGCGCTCGCGCAGGTACGTGAAGTCCGGCAGCACGAGGTCGACACCGAGATGCTCGTCGCGCGGGAACGCCAGCCCGGCGTCGACGACGACGATCGATCCGTCCGCCTCGTAGGCGGTCATGTTCTTCCCGACTTCGCCGAGACCGCCGAGCGGGATGATGCGTGTGACGCCCATTCGCGTCAGTGTAGTTGCCGCTTCGCTGCGCTCGCTTCACGGGGGAAACCATGTCTCCCCCGTGTGCCCCCTTCTTCTTCGTGCTCGCGGCCGGCGGGTCACTGCTGCGCCGAGCAAGCTCGGCTCCGCGACGAGATCAGATCGAAGCCGGTTGAAGCACTCCGGCGCGCTCGAGGCACGAGCGCACGGCATCGAGCTCGCGCTCCGTCGGCTCGACCATCGGCAGCCGGTAGCCGCCGACCTCGTGGCCGAGGAGGTTGACCGCAGCCTTGATCGGGATCGGATTGGTCGCGATCTTCAGCAGGTCGTAGGCCGGCTGCAACTCGTCGTTCAGCGCCCGAGCGCCGTCGACGTCGCCCGCCTTGAAAAGGCGCACCAGCTCCTTCGTCTGCCGCCCCCAGACGTGCGTGTGCACGCAGATGCCACCGACGCCGCCGAGCCCGAGGAACGGGAAGACGAGGTTGTCGTCGCCCGCGTACAGGTCGAGGCCGAGCTCCGGAATGCGGCGCGCCTGGTCGAGGTCGTCGTGCGCCTGCTTGACGGCGCGGACGTTTGGGATCTTCGCGAGCTCGGCGATCGTCTCCGGCTCGATGTTGACGACGACGCGGCTCGGGATGTTGTAGACGACGACCGGCTTGTCGGTGACGGCGGCGATCTCCTGGAAGTGGCGGACGATCGCGCGCTGCGGCGGCTTGTTGTAGTACGGCGTCACGACGAGCATCCCGTCGACGCCGAGCTCGTGCGCACGCTTCGTCAGCTGCACCGAGTGCGCTGTGTCGTTCGTGCCCGTGCCGGCGACGACGGTGGCGCGGCCGCCGACCGCGTCGACCGCGGCCGCGAAGAGCTCGAGCTTCTCGTCGTCGGTGAGCGTGGGCGACTCGCCCGTGGTGCCGGAGACGACGAGCCCGTCCGAGCCGTTCTCGACGAGGTACGCAGCGAGCTCACGGAACTTCGGCACGTTGACCGAGCCGTCCGGGTTGAACGGCGTCACGATCGCGGTGAGGACCTCGCAGAGCATGGGGGAAAGTCTACGACAGGGCGTCGTCGAGCTCCCGCAGCGCGAAGAAGATCGCCTCCGAGAACGTGGGGTACGGCTGGATCGTGTCGAGCAGCACGTCGATCGGCGTGGCGGCGCGAACCGCAAGCGTCAGCTGTCCGAGCCACTCGGCGGCCTGCGGGCCGACCGCGACCGCGCCGACGAGCGTGCGCGCCTTCGGATCGGCGAAGAGCCGGACGAAGCCGTCGCGGCTCGGCTTCTCGTACGTCGAGAGCCGCGGGGTGTCGCCGAGCGACCAGCGCGCCGACACGTCGCCCTCGCCGTCCGTCCGCCCCACCGTCGCCACCTCGGGATCGGTAAAGACCCCGGCCGGGATCGCGCGATAGTCGGCCTTCGCCTCGCGGCCCGTCATGTCGGCGGCCGCGACGCGCGCCTGGTACTTGCCGACGTGCGTGAACAGCGCCACGCCGGTGACGTCGCCGAGCGCCCACACGTTCTCTGCCGCGCGCAGGCGCTCGTCGACCTCGACGCCGCGCGGGCCGACCGTGCAGCCGAGCTGCTCGAGTCCGAGGCCGCCGGTGTTGAGCGTGCGGCCCGTCGCGACGAGCAGCCGTTCCGCGTCGACGTTCGAGCCATCGGAGAGGGTGAGCTTGACGCCGGGCGCGACCTGCTCGACCGCGACACCCGTGCGCACGTCGATGCCCTCCTCACGGAAGAGCTCGCCGAGCAGGTCGCCCGCGTCGCCGTGCACGCGGCCGAGCAGCCGCGGGCCGTGCTCGACGATCGTCACGGTCGAGCCCATCCGCGCGAAGAACTGCGCGAGCTCCGCGCCGACCGGGCCTCCGCCCAGCACAGCGAGGCTCTCGGGCACCTCGTGGGTGCGCGTCGCGTCCTGGTTCGTCCAGTATTCGACCGTGTCGAGCCCTGCGACGGGCGGTAACGCCGGCGACGAGCCCGTCGCGACGACGAGCCGGTCGTACGGCCGCTCTCTGCCCTCGCCCTCGACGATGCCGGGCCGCGTCACGCGGCCGCGGCCGCGCACGAGCTCGCACCGCTGCTCCTCGAGCCAGGGGAGCTGGCCGGAGTCGTCCCAGTCGCTCGTCATCCAGTCACGCCACTCCCACACGCCGGCCGCGTCCGGCTTCGCGGGAGCGAGCCCGGGCGTGCGGTCGAGCGACGCGGCGAGCTCGGTCGCGCGCAGC
>JANMWV010000521.1:0-13700 GCA_031394165.1 Actinomycetes bacterium | reverse complement strand
ACACCGTGATCACGTGGCCAACCGTCGCGCCCGGCGGAAACTAGGCGGGGTGCTCTCCCGACGGGGGCCGGCGCGTGGGGTTCCCGCCGCGCCGCCCCGACCTTGTCTAGCGCATCAGCACCCAGCGCTCATGAGCACCCTGGGAGCTTGAAGCTGGCGATTCGCGTCTGCCAGCCGGCGGCCGAGGACAGCTGACCGGCCAGGGTGTAGTACTCGTTCACGTACCAGAACGTGCAGTCGTCGACCGGGTCGACCGTCATGTCGGTGTAGTCGCCCCAGCGCGAGTTCGTCGTCCTCTGGACACCCGAGCCGTTGACGATCGTTCCTTCGCCGAGCGTCATCTGCCCGAGCGGGTCACCGGCGAGGCGGCCCGTGTAGCGGATGCCGGGGAAGACGGTGGTCCCGTTGACGACGCTGTACCCGAGACCCATGTCGCCGTTCTTGTCCATGGCGATGCTTCCCATCCAGCGGTGGACGCCGTCGCCCGGCGCGTACGTGCCCTGCTGGTGCACGCTGTACGTTCCGCCGGTCCGGTCGATCTCGTACCACCGCACGCCGGCGACGCCCGGCGTGGCCTCGACCGACTGGCTCGTGACCAGCGCCTCGTGATCCTTGAAGTTCCGGTACGCGAGCCGGTAGGTCGGCCGCTGCCGGTACGAGAGGATGTCGAGGAACTGCGTCCGATTCACGATGCCCGGCTGTGGCAGGCAGTCACGCGCCGAGACCGGCCCGCAAGGGAAGATCGAGTCGAAGGGCGCCGTCGGCAGCTGCGTGTTCAGTGCCAGCGAGGCGATCGGCGTCGAGCGCCACTTCACGTAGAGGTCCCACACGTTCAGGGCGTCGAACGTCGCGACGTACGAGGCGTTGTCGTCCTGCGTCCCGACGATCGGGATCGCCGTGTCGGTCTTCGGCTTCTGCTTCCCGTCGATGTCCGCCGGCAGCAGCCCGTCGCCGACGAGCGGCAGCACTCCGGGAGCGTTGCCGTCGATGAAGAAGCTGACGGCCCGAGCGGGCTCACCGTTCACCATCTTGTTCTTCTCCAGGGCGTACACCCCGATCCCGTACTCGACCGTCGGGCCGAACTCGCGCGTCGTCAGAACGTACGAGTCCGTCCACACGCCGTACTTCGGATAGTCCGGGAAGAACTGGAAGTTCGCCGTCGGGAAGGCGTACCGGTAGTAGCTTCCCGTCGGGTCGCCGGTGGTCGAGACCGCGACGCAGTTCCAGAACGGCTTGCTCGGATCGCGGAGCCCGCTCGTGGTGAACTGCGAGAGGATCCAGCGGTCGGTGAGCTGGTCGTAGAGGACGACCGGATCGCCGGACGGCTCGGTGCAGTCCGGCACGGCGAACCCGCTCCACAACGTGCCCGTGTCGACGGGCCCGAGCAGCTTGTTGCCGCTCTTGTCGTACACGGCAAAGGCCAGGTTCACCATCTCGACGTAGTTGTTCGGTCCGACCTCGCCGTTCGGGTCGGGCGGGTTCACGCGGAAGCCGAAGATGTTGAAGTTGTCCTGGTTGCTCAGCCCTTCGAAGCTCTGGAGCGGCGAGGGGATCGTCGAGGGCAGCAGCGCCGACTGCACGGCGCCGTCGCCCGAAAAGCCGCTGTCCGCTGCCGAGATCGGGCCCCGGTCGAGCTCGGTGGCGGGGTCGTCCGCGCCCGGAGCCGTTCTGCCCAGCGCCAGGTCGCGCAGCGGCGGCGAGACGTCGTGCGCCGCGGCCCAGGTGAACGTAGGCGCCAGGTTCGGGGCCGGCTGCGCGCCCGACGCGAACGTGGCCGTGCGGCCGTCCGCAGCGCCTGCGCCTATCGCCGTCACCAGAAGCCCGGCGAGAACTGCGAGCACCCCGGCCAGCCTGAGCCGGCGGGGCGCCGAGATCGACGTTCCGTACATGACGTGCCCTCCCTCGATTAGACCTGCTCGGTCGAAGATCCTATGCCGCCGACGATGCGGCCTCAAGCCTGGCACCGGCCGCTCGCCGCCCCTACGTCGCGTACCGGACGCTGAGCCCACCGTCGACCGCCAGCGTCGCGCCGGCGATCGCCGAGGCCCGATCGCTGAGCAAGAACACGACCACGTCGGCGACCTCGCGAGGCTCGGTGATCCGCCCGAGCGGGATGGTCGCGAGCACGCTCTCCCGCGCCGCCGCCGGATCGTCCTGGCGGTCGAGCCACTCCTGCACGAGGCGGGTCTCGGTGTACCCGGGCGCGACCGCGTTGACGCGGACGCCGGCCGACGCGTATTCGAGCGCGAGCGAGCGGGTCAGGCCTTCGAGACCGGCCTTCGCGGCCGCGTAGGGGAAGTAGCCCCGAAGCGTCATTCGCGCCTGGATCGAGCTGACGTTGACGATCGCGCCACGGCGCTCGATCAGTCCGGGCAGTGCTGCCTTCGCAAGCATCCAGGCGGCCTTGAGATCGATGGCGAACACGGAGTCCCAGTCGTCCTCGGTCATCGTCACGGCGTCGAAGTACGCGTTGACGCCCGCGTTGTTGACCAGGCCGTCGAGACCGCCGAGAGCCTGCTCCGCGCCGGCCACGGCTCGCTCGACCTGCTCGAGCGACCGCACGTCGCACGGGAAGAAACGCGCGACGCCGCGGTCGGCGAGGCGTGCGGCGGTGTCGGCGCCCGCGGAGTCGATGTCGAGCAGCGCGACGGCGCCTCCCTCCTCCACCACCGCCTCGGCGATGGCCGCGCCGATGCCGCGTGCCGCGCCCGTCACGAGGACCGACTTGCCGTCGAGCGCGCTCACGCGAACGCAAGTGCCTGTTCGAGGTCGAAGCGTCCCATCAGTGGTTGTCCCGCGGCAGTCCCTTGGTCTCGGCGATGCGCTGGTACTTGACCGCCGGCTTCAGGACCATGCCGTTCGACAGTTCGTCGACGAGCCCGCGCTGGATCTCCTGCCACGGCGTCTGGCTCTCGGGATAGCGGTAGCCGCCGGCCTGCGCGAGCGCGTCGCGCCGGGCCGCGAGCTCCTCGTCGGAGACGAGGACGTCGGCGGTGCGCCTGCCGAGGTCGACGCGCACGCGGTCGCCGGTCTGGAGCAGCGCGAGGCCGCCGCCCGTCGCGGCCTCCGGGGAGGCGTTGAGGATCGACGGGTTGCCCGAGGTGCCCGACTGGCGCCCGTCGCCGATGCACGGCAGCTCGTGGACGCCGCGCTTCAGCAGGTAGTCGGGCGAACGCATGTTGACCACTTCGGCCGCGCCCGGATAGCCGATCGGCCCGACGCCGCGGATCACGAGCACGGTGTCCTCGTCGAGTGAGAGCGCCGGATCGTCGATGCGGGCGTGGTAGTCCTCCGGGCCGTCGAAGACCATCGCGCGGCCCTCGAACGCGTTCGGATCGAACGGGTTCGACAGATAGCGCTCGCGAAACTCGTCCGAGATCACCGAGGTCTTCATGATCGCGCTGTCGAAGAGGTTGCCCCTGAGATTGAGGAAGCCGGCGTGGGTGCGCAGCGGCGCGTCGTGCGCCTTGATGACGTCGCGATCGTTCGTGAACCGCCCCTCGTTGTTCTCGTACAGCGACTTGCCGTTGATCGTGATCGCGGTCTCGTCGATCTTGCCCATGACGATCAGCTCGGCGACGACGGCCGGCACGCCGCCGGCGCGGTAGTACTCCTCGCCGAGATACTCGCCCGCGGGCTGCATGTTGACGAGCATCGGCACGTCGTATCCGATCTGCTCCCAGTCGTCGTTGTCGAGCTCGACGCCGACGTGACGCGCGATCGCGTTCACGTGGATCGGCGCGTTCGTCGAGCCGCCGATCGCGGAGTTGACGACGATCGCGTTCTCGAACGCCGCGCGCGTCAGCACCTGCGACGGCCGCAGGTCCTCCCACACGATCTCGACGCTGCGCTTGCCGGTCAGGTACGCCATCTCCTGGCGGTCGCGATGCGGCGCCGGAATCGCGGCGCAGCCGGGCAGGCTCATGCCGAGTGCCTCGGCGAGCGAGTTCATTGTCGACGCCGTGCCCATCGTGTTGCAGTGCCCGGCCGACGGAGCGGACGACGCGATCAGCTCGGTGAACTCCCTCGCGTCGATCTCTCCGCGCGCCATCAGCTCGCGCGCGCGCCAGATGATCGTTCCCGATCCGGTTCGCTCGCCGTTGAACCAGCCGTTCAGCATCGGCCCGCCGGACAGCACGATCGCAGGGATGTCGACGGTCGCGGCGGCCATGATCTGCGCCGGCGTGGTCTTGTCGCAGCCCGTCGTCAGCACGACGCCGTCGAGCGGGTAGCCGTAGAGGATCTCGACGAGCGAGAGGTACTGGAGGTTGCGGTCGAGCATCGCCGTCGGGCGCTTGCACGTCTCCTGGATCGGATGGATCGGGAACTCGAAGGCGATCCCGCCCGCCTCGCGAATCCCGTCGCGGATGCGGGCGGCGAGAAAGAGGTGGTGCCGGTTGCACGGCGTGAGGTCGGAGCCGGTCTGCGCGATCCCGATGATCGGCCGGCCGGACTGGAGCTCGTCGAGCGTCAGCCCGTAGTTCATCGTGCGCTCGAGGTAGAGCGCCGTCATGTCGACGTTCGCCGGGTTGTCGAACCACGCGCGCGAGCGCAGGCGCTCGCGCTGGGCGTCGGTCGGCTGCTTGGCCATACGCAGGTCCTACCAGCGCGCGCGCGTGCGCGGGGAGGGAACGGCCGGTCTTCGGCCGGCCGGCTAGGCGGTCTCGGTCTCGAACACGAGCTGCTCGATCGGGAGCGCGAACCGCTCGCGCACGAGATCTGCGAGCCGCGGCTCGAACCCGTTCCGGGCTTGCTCGCGATGCGTCGCGATCACGATCTCGTCCGCGGCGAAGGTGGCCAGCGTGTCCTCGATCGCCTGGAGCGGGTCGGCGTCGGAGATCTCGCCCGTGGCGTCGAGGTCGGCGCGGATGCGGCCGAGCGTGTCGTCGAGCCGACCCTGCGCCTCCGCACGTGCGGCGTCGAAGCCGCCGGTCCAGCGCGCCGGCGAAGAGACGAGCGCCGGTGCGAGCACGCGCACGTGCGTGTGCGGGCCCGACGCGAGCCGCTCGATCTCGCGCGCAAGGCCGTGCTCGCCCAGCGTGTCGTTCGCGACGACCAGGATGCGACGCTCGTCGGCCGCGCCGACGTGCGCGGGCGCGCTCTTCAGGCGCGGCTCGGCACTGTGCCGGCGGAGCATCCGCAGTTGAAGCAGGCGCAGCAGGGTGACTGCGAACGCGGCCGCGAGCAGCGTCAGCGCGAGCCAGGCCGGGCCGGCTGCAGCCGCAATTGCGGCCGGAGCGAGGGCGACGATCAGCAGGAGCAGGAAGCGAAAGGCGTCCGGCTCGCTGGGAAACGGGTTACGCACCCTCGCGGCCCTCCCCGAGTGTCCCGAGCAGCTCCCGCGCGGCCGCGACGATCTGCTCCGGCGTCGCGGGCGCGGCGAGCACCCGGCAGTCGTCGAGCCGCCCTGCCCAGTCCGTGCTCACGCCCGCCGGCAACTCGACGACGAGCGGCACGTCGGGGCAGCGTGCCCGCAGCGCGTGCAGTACCTCTTGCGCGACCGCATCCTCGTAGCCGAGGCAGCCGACGACCAGATCGGCGTCGCGTGCGGTGATGCACCCCTCGGGGCCGGTCAGCGGGCACTGACCCTGCTCGTGCGGGCCCGGGCAGACGGCGACCGCGTAGCCGGCGAGGCGCAAGCCGGAGGCGATCGCCAGGCCCGCCGCTTCGTCCGGGTGCTCGATCAGCACCCGTGGGCGGCTCCACCGCCACGGCTGGGGTCTGACGCTGACTGCGCGCGCTTCCATGTCGCACCTCCTTGCGGGCGCGCCCGGCACCCGTGTGCAGCCACCATCACCGTGCGGCTGCGCGGCCGCATGATCAGTATTGATCAAGATCCGTACTTCGCCGCAGCCGCGTTGCGGGAGACTACGGTTCGTGCAGCCTGCCGCGATGCCGCAGAATCGGCGGATGGCTTACCTCGAGCGCGCGTCGTTTGCGTCTGCGTCTGCGCTCTTCGTCTTCGACGAGGATCTGAACATCCTGTGTTGGAACGACGGCGCCGAGGCCCTCACGGGCATTCCTGCAGGCGACGCAGTCGGCAAGCCCTGTTGGGAGGTGATCGCCGGCGTGGACGACCGCGGCGGCCTCATCTGCCACAAGGGCTGCTCGCGCGCGCGCCTCGCTCGCGAGGGGAGGTGCCCGCACACGGCCGAGCTGCACGCGCGCACGCGCGGGGGCCGGCGAAGGATCGCGCTCGAGACGATCGCCGCACAGAGCGAGGACGGCCCGCTGTTCCTGCACCTGATGCGGGACGCCCCCGCTCCGCCGCCGGAGCGAGCGGCGCTCGGGCCGCCGCCGAGGCTGACGCCTCGGCAGCAGGAGATTCTCGGCCTGCTGGCCGAGGGCGAGCCCGTGAAGCTGGTCGCACGGCGGCTCGGCCTGATGGAGACGACGGTGCGCAATCACATCCGGCTGCTCTTCCTCGAGCTCGGGGCGCATTCGCAGCTCGAGGCGGTCGCGCGGGCGCGCGCGTACGAGCTGATCTAAGAACCGTTAGACGGCGAACGGGTGACGGGCCGGCTGCGGCAGGAGCGGTGCCCGCAGCCAGCGGCGCAGCTGGATCGCCGCGAAGGTGCCGAGCGTCGCGATCTGTTCCGCGATCATGATCAGGCCGGCGGCGTCCTGATCGCCGAGCGGCGAGAACCCGAGCAGGCGCTGCGGTTGCAGCGCGTAGGCGGGGTAGAGCGGCCGGTAGGTGAGGATCAGCGTGTTGGCGAGCATCTGGCCGGCGACGAAGAGCACGAACGCGTACCCGAGGCGCAGGCGTGGAGACAACGCCCGGCGGCCGGCAGGATCGACGAGCTGCATCCAGACGAGCGTGCCGCCCAGGATGAACGAGGCATGCTCGAGCAGGTGGAGCGGCTGGCTCTCGAGCGTGCGGTCGTAGAGGGCGGGCACATGCCAGACGGCGAGCGCGAGCGCCCAGATCGCGAAGGCGACGGCGGGACGCAGGAGCAGGCCGGCGCAGGCGCGCAGCGCGCGCCGGGCGGCGAGCCAGCGGAGCAGCGGCGCCGGCAGCAGGAAGAAGAGCAGCGGGCCGCGGACGGCGACCAGGAAGAGCGCCGGCACGGCGTCGCCGATCAGCAGGTGCTCGAGCATGTGCGCGGCGAGCAGCTTGTCGGCGGCGTCGTCGAGCGGCGGAGAGAGCGCGAACAGCCATAACGCGATCGCGGCCGCGAAGAGCGCGGCACGATCCCAGCCGGCGAGGTCGGCGCGCCCGCGCCGCCGCAAGCGCAGGAAGGCCTGCGCGAACAGCGCCGACGCGACGAGCGCGCCGGCGAGCGCGCCTAGAGAAGCCCCCACTCCCGCGCCCGCGCCACCGCTTCGAGCTGCGAGTGGCAGCCGAGCCGGCGCAGCATCGCCCTGATGTGGTTACGCACGGTCGTCTCGGAGAGCCCGAGCCGGACGGCGATGTCGCGCGCGAGGATCCCCTGGCCGAGCAGGGCGAGGATCTCGCCCTGGCGCGGGGACAGCCGTCCCGGGGCGACGTTCGTCAGCACGGCTACCCGATCGCCCACCGGAAGGCGAGGTAGACGAAGGCGAGCAGCCAGGCGACGAAGAAGAGACCGAGGTAGATGGTCATGATCGCGAACGTCCCCGGCGTCTCGAGCCGTTCCAGGCGGGCAGGACGTTTCGGCATCGCGTGTTCTCCTTCCTAGAGCGTCGAGAGGACGAGCCCGACGAGCAGCGCGAGCAGGTAGAGCCCCGACGCCTTGAACGTGCGCCAGGCCCAGCCGGTGTCGGGGTGACGGAGGAGCCCGTACGCGCAGGCGAGGAACCCGGCGCCCGCAAGGACGGCGACGACGCCGTACGCGGCGCCGACGAACGGCGCGAGCGCGAGCGAGACGGCGACGAGCCCGACGGTGTTGGCGAAGACGGCGCGCGCGGTGCGGCGGGCGCCGGCGACGGCCGACAGCATCGGCAGCCCGGCCGCCTTGTAGTCCTTCTCGAGCACGATGGCGAGGCTCCAGAAGTGGCTCGGTGTCCAGAGGAAGAGGACGGCCGCGAGCAGCAGCGGCGCGGGCCCGAGCGCACTCGCCCCCGTCTGCCAGCCGGCCAGCGCTGCGAAGCTCCCCGCCGCACCGCCGAAGACGATGCTGTACGGCGTGCGCGGCTTCAGCCAGTACGTGTACACGAACGCGTAGACGAGGGCGCCGGCGAGCAGGTAGAGCGACACGGCGACCCCGAGCAGCGGCACCGCCGCCTGCGACGCCGCGATCAGGCCGACCCCGAGCCAGAGCACGGGGCGCGCGCCGACCCGGCCCGAGGGGATCGGCCGCGAGCGCGTGCGCGCCATCCGCGCGTCGACGTCCCGCTCGAGGTAGTGGTTGAGCGCGGACGCACCGGCCGACGCGAGCAGGCAGGCGGCCGCGAGGACCACGAGCGTCAGCGGGCTCGTGGTCCCCGCGGCGACCGCCGCCGCGAGCGCGACGCAGACGACGAGCACGTCGATACGCAGCTTGATCAGTGCGACGACGTCGCGCCAGGGAGTGCGCCGCGGCAGCGCGGCGGTGGCGGCTGCCGTGCTCACGCAACCGCCGAGGGGACGAGCCGCTCGGGATCGTCGGTGCGCTTGCCGACGACGAGCGTGAGGACCATGAGGACGACGAACAGGGCGCCGGCGAAGCTGGACAGCCCGGCGCCGACACCGGCGATGTTCATCGGCAGGTGCCAGCTGTGCGGGCCTTCGCCGCCGTAGGAGATCGTCGCGTCGCGACGCGGGACGCCGAGCGTCCCCGCCCACGCTTGCGCCGTCGTCATCAGCAGCAGCCCGGCACCGTACGTGTACGCCTGGATCGTCGCCCAGCGATGCGAGAAGAGCTCGCGGCGCGTGAGCAGCGGCACCAGGTAGTAGGCGAAGCCCATGAACGCGAGCGTGGTGCCGCCGACGACGATCTGGTGGATGTGCGCGGGCACCCACATCGTGTTGTGGCTGACCATGTTCAGCTGCAGCGTCGTCTCGGCCGTGCCGCTCCAGCCGCCGAGCGCGAACAGCAACAACGAGCACGCGAGCGACGCGACGCCGGCGTGGCCCCACTTGATTTTCTTGAGCCAGCCGAACAGGCCGGTCACGCCCCGGCGCCGCTGCTCCGCCTCGACGCCGCCCATCACCGCGAGCCCGTGCATCAGGCTGGGCACGCCGAGCCCGAAGCCCATCACCGTGCCGCCGACGAGCTTGACGTCGGTGCCGATGCTCGGATCGACGAGGAAGTGGTGCCCGAGAACGGGCACGGTGATGATCAGGTAGAGGATGAAGGCGAAGCGGGTGAACTTCTGGTTGACCGGGCCCGACTTCAGCGTCAGGGCGGCGATGCCGTACCAGGCGACGACCATTGCCACGACGTTCACGTACTGGAGCGTGTGGCCGAGCCCCCAGAACCAGCCGCGGTAGACGATCGGCTCCACGTTGCCGATCCAGCCGTTCGAGTAGAGCCAGGCCGGGATCAGCGCGACGAGCCCGGAGAGGATCGAGATCAGCGCCAGGATCGCCGCGCAGGCGACGCCGTAGGTGATCAGCGGCAGCGAGCCCTCGAACGTCTGCTCTGCCCGCGCAGCGACGATCGAGAGCGCGAAGTTGACGATCGCGAGCAGCGTGCCGACGGCGAAGACGAGGTAGCCGATGTAGAAGGCCTGATTTGCGACGAGCGGCGGGTAGGCGGTGAAGCCGACGCTTGCCTGGCCGGTGAGGATGACGCCGATCAGGGTGAACGAGCCGGCGCACATGAGCGCGAACGACGTCCAGCCGAGCTTGAGGCTGTAGACGCGCGCGTTCAGCAGGATGCTCGACGCGAACACCATCGCCGCGACTTCGAAGAAGACCGGCCAGAGGATCAGCGCGGCGACGCCGTGCCCCGTCAGCGCCGCGTAGAAGCTCTTCGGGCCGAGCAACTGCAGCCCGGGCGCACGGGTGAGGCCGATCAGCATCCCGAACAGACCGCCGGCGGCGAGCGCGAGCACGGCGGCGACGGCGTTGGCGATCGTCAGCGCCTGTGCGCCGGCATAGACGCGCAAGCCGGTCACGGTGCAGGTGCGTGACGCCTCCTCGCGGGTGTGCACCATGCCGGCAGGGAGCGGCTGCACGTAGCTCATGAAGTCACCTCTCGGGTCGGTTCGGCGGCGGAGATGGGCGAGCGGGTCACGGTTTCACCGTCAGCGTCCCGCGCATTCCGGCCTCGGCATGGCCGGGGACGGAGCAGTAGAAGGTGTAGGTGCCGGGCTTGAGCACGGCGGTCACGGTCGAGCGGCCACCGCCCGAGACGGTCGCTCCCTTGACGTCGACGCCGTTGCCCTTGATCGCGATGTCGTGGGGGATCGGCGACGCGTTGGTGAGCGCGATCGTCACCTTGCCGGCGTGTGCGACGAGCGTCTTCTTGTCGAAGGCGAGGTTGTTGCCGAGGACGCCGAGCTGGATGGCCCCTGCAACCGGAGCGGAGGCAGTGGGCGCCCCGGCTGCGGGGGCCTGGGCGAGCGCGTGCAGATGCACCTGCATCGCCTGCGGGGTCAGGACGTCGATGTGTCCCTTCATCTCGGCATGGCCGAGCCCGCAGTACTCGTTGCAGACGACCAGGTAGCGGCCCGGCTTGCCCACGGTGAGCCACGCGCCCATCGCGTGGTTCGGCGCGACCTCGAGGTTGATGTTCTGGTTGCCGCCGACGAGCGAGAAGCCGTGCAGGGCGTCCGCAGAGGAGAGCCAGATCCGGTAGCGCGACCCGCTCTGGAGGACGAGCTCGGGATACCACGAGTAGCGGCTCGCGAGCATGTACGCCTCCGTTCCCGGCGGCACGTAGACGCGTCCGTCGGGGCCGCCGTAGCGCTTGGCGAACGCCGACACCTGGGCCGAGAACGCGGCCGGCGTGGTCGCGCGCGACGTCGACGGCACGTTCTGGTCGCCGAGGTAGAGCCAGCCGATCACGAAGGCGGTCATCAGCACGACCGAGGCGCCGACGAGCCAGAGGAAGATGCGCTCGTCGCGCGGAAACGGCTTCGCCCAGCCCGGCGCGGGCGGGGTGACGGACGAAGTGACCTCCTGCGCAGCCATGGCTACGGGGTCACCTTGGGCAGGCCGCCCACGTAGTGGCTCATGATCTCGAGCGTCGCCCAGACGAGATAGAGGAAGGAGATCGCGGCCGCGATCACCGTCCAGGCGGACAGGTTGTCCATGATCGACTCGAGCAAGGCGATGCGGCTCCCAGCCCCGTTCGCGGGCGGCTCTTCGGCGGCCGGCGGCGGGACGGGAGGGACGGGCGTGGTGGCAGTCACGTGGGGCACCTCCGCGTCGGGCAGGACATGCGGACAAGTGTCGGACCTGGCGCCTGCCGGCACTTGATCAATCCTGATCAAGTGCCGCCCGGGCCGCAGCAGCTTGAATCAGCCGCATGCCCAGCCTGCGCTTCCGCCTCCTGGCGACCGCCTCTGCCCTCGCGGCCTGGACGCTGGTCGCGGTCGGCGGCGTCGTCCGCGTGACCGAGTCGGGGCTCGGCTGCCCGCACTGGCCGCTCTGCACGTCGAAGGCGATCCCCCTCGACCAGAAGGCGTCGTTCATCGAGTACAGCCACCGGGCGGTCGTCGCGCTCGTCAGCGTGCTCGCGGTCGCGGTCGCGGTCTCGGCGTGGCGCCACTACCGGTCGCGAGCCGACATCCTCCGCCCCGCGCTCCTCGCCGTCTTCCTCGTCCCCTTCCAGGCGCTGCTCGGCGCGGTGGCGGTCTGGCTCGAGCTGCCGGGCTGGGTCGTCGCGTTCCATTTCGTGGTCGGACTGCTCTTCCTGGCCGCGATCGTCCTCGCCGCGGCCTCCGCCTGGCGGCGACCCGAACGGACGGTCACGCTGCGCTTCGCGCGGCTCGCGGTCGGGAGCGC
This sequence comes from Actinomycetes bacterium, assembly GCA_031394165.1. Lineage (GTDB taxonomy): Bacteria > Actinomycetota > Thermoleophilia > Gaiellales > Gaiellaceae > Palsa-739. Next base: position 1,843 of record JANMWV010000521.1, on the reverse strand, counting down.
GCTCGCCGGGCTTGCTCTCGTCTCGGTCGGCGCGGCAGTCGTCGCCACCTCGGCCGACCACGCCTGCGGGACGCGGTGGCCCTCGTGCAACGGCGGCTTCGCGACCGGCGGCGGCCTCGCCGAGCTGCAGGTGGCCCACCGCATGCTCGCCTACGCGGTGGCCGCGCTCGCCCTCGGCCTGTTCGTCCTCGCCCAGCGGAGGCAGGGGCCGCGGCTGGCCGGCTCGCTACCGTTGCTGGCGGTGCTCATCCAGACCGGCTTCGGGATCGCGATCGTCGTCGTCGGCGGCGAAGGTCGCGCCCACGAAATCCTGGGCGGCCTGCACGTCGGCGGTGCCGGCGCAGTGTGGGCAGCACTCGTCGCACTCGCCGCGCTCGCGCGCCCCGCCGAGCACGCCGCCGAGAGCCGCGCGGTCCCTCTCCCCATTCCCGCGCACTCATGACGAGCGCCCCGGTGAGCCGGGACGCCGATCGCCACGCGATCGGCGCCCGGCTCGATCTCGAGCGCCGCCCGATCCTCGTCTTCTGGGAACTGACTCGTGCGTGCCTGCTCGCCTGCCGCCATTGCCGCGCCTCGGCGATCGCCGAGCCGCTGCCCGGCGAGCTCTCGACAGAGGAGGGCGAGCGCTTCCTCGAGTCGCTCACCGGCTTCGGCCGCCCCTACCCCGTCGTGGTGCTCACGGGCGGCGACGTGCTGATGCGCCCCGACCTGCTGCGGCTGGCCCGCAAGGCCCGCGAGCTGGGCCTGCACGCCGCGGTCTCGCCCAGCGTCACGCCGCTGCTCGAGCCCGAGAGGCTCACCGAGCTCCGCCAGGCCGGCGTGAAGGTCGCCTCGCTCAGCCTCGACGGCGCGAGCCCGGAGACGCACGAGGGCCTTCGCGGCGTCGACGGCCACTTCGAGCAGACGCTCGCGGCGCTGCGCCTGCTGCGCGAGCACGACTTCACCGTCCAGGTGAACACCGTCGTCCGGCCCGAGAACGTGGCGGAGCTGCCGAAGATCGCCGCGCTCGTCGACGAGGTCGGCGCCGCCATCTGGGAGGTCTTCTTCCTGATCCGGGTCGGGCGGGGCGCCGCCCTCGCCGAGCTCTCACCGCAGCAGAACGAGGACGTCTGCCACTTCCTCGTCGACGCCTCCCGCTACGGCTTCATCGTCCGAACCGTCGAGGCGCCCTTCTTCCGCCGCGTCGTCGCCTGGCACCGCGAAGGACGCCCGCCCGAGACGGGCCCGCTCTACGAGCAGCTGAGCGAGCGGCTCCGCCTCCTGCTGGGCGAGCCGCGCAGCGAGCCGCGCGCGCAGACGAAGGGCACGCGCGACGGCAAGGGCATCGTCTTCGTCGCGCACGACGGCGACGTCTACCCGGCCGGTTTCCTCCCGATCACGGTCGGCAACGTCCGCGAGCGAAGCCTCGTCGACCTGTACCGCGAGAGCCCGCTCCTGCGCGACATCCGCGCCGCCGGATTCCGCGGCCGCTGCGGCGACTGCGAGTACGCCGACCTGTGCGGCGGCTCGCGGGCACGAGCGTACGCCGCCTCGGGCGATCCGCTCGGCGAGGACCCGGCCTGCGCCTACGGAACACCCGCGCCCGGGCCCGCACGGTCGACCGTCACCGTGCGAGCCTGAGCGGCTGGTTCGTCTAGGACATCTCCCCGGCGAGCCACGGGTCGGCGCCCGCGTCGCCGCCGGCCGCCGCGACCGTGAGTCGCTCGAAGTAGTGATCCCAGCCGTGCGCGTGCGACGCCTTCGACTCCTCGCTGGGCAGGCCGCTGTGCACGAAGCGCAGCCGCGTGCCGTCGCCTTCCGGTGTCAGCTCGTACTCGATCGTCGTCGAGCCGGGCGCAACGGG
>JANMWV010000435.1:0-2566 GCA_031394165.1 Actinomycetes bacterium | reverse complement strand
AGCTGCTTCTGGAGGCCGTTCGGGTCGGCGTCGAGCGTGTGCCGGAAGTCGCCGTCCAGGCTCGCGCCGCCGAGGCCGGCGATCGCGCCGGAGATCGCCATCACCGACAGGATCTTCCGCCGCGTGCGCATGCCCGCGTAGCGCGCGGCGCGCGGCGAGTCGCCGAGCACCTGCGCCTCGAACCCGAAGCGCGTCCGCGCATAGAGACCCCAGACGAGCACGGCGACGAGCAGCGCGAGGCCGGCCCCGAGCGGCAGCAGGATGCCGCCCTGGGCGTGGATCGTGACGCCCGGCCAGATCGCCGAGCTCGGCAGCGGCTTCCCGGTCGGGAAGACCTTCGCGTTGAACCCCTTCGTCTGCCGCCAGTACGACTCGGTGTTGAAGATCAGATACGTCAGCACGTACGCCGCGACGTAGTTGAGCATCAGCGAGGTGATGATCTCGTTCGTCTTGAAGAACGCGCGCAGGAAGCCGGGGATCAGGGCCCACGCAGCGCCGCCCGCACAGCCGGCGACCACCATCGACGCGATCGCGAACGCCGACGGGCCGCCCTTGCCGCCGAAGTAGAGGCCCGCCGCTGCAGCGGTGATCGCGCCCATGTAGAGCTGGCCCTCGGCGCCGATGTTGAACAGGCGCATGCGAACCGCGATCGCGGCCGCGAGGCCGGTGAAGGCGAGGGGCGTCGCCGACGTCAGCGTCTGGCTGAGCGCGCCCCTGTTGACGAACGCTGCGTCGAAGAGGTCGCGGTAGCTCGAGAGCGCGTTGTGCCCGGTCGCGAGGAGCACGATGCCCGACGCGAGGAAGCCGAACGTGAGCGAGAACGCCGGGACGGCGACGATCAGCCAGCGCGGCTGGCGCAGCCTGCGCTCAATCCGCACGGGGATCATGGCCTCCCGCCATCAGCAGGCCGATCTCCTCGACGTCCGCCTCGGCGCGAGACGTCTCGCCGACGATCGCGCCTTCGTACATCACGGCGATGCGATCGGCCAGCGCGAGGATCTCGTCCAGGTCCTCGCTGAGCAGCAGCACGGCGACTCCGTCGTCCGCCGCTTCGCGGTGGTAGGCATGCACCGTCTCGATCGCGCCGACGTCGAGGCCGCGCGTCGGCGAGGCGACGACGAGCAGCTTCGGCTTTCCGGAGAACTCGCGCGCGAGCACGACCTTCTGGAGGTTGCCGCCGGAGAGAAGCCGCGCCGCCGTCGTCGGCCCGGGGGCCGCGATCTTGTAGTGCTGGATCAGCTCGAGCGCGCGCTCCCGGATCCGGCCCAGGCGCAGCACCGGCCCGTGCGAGGAGTGCCGCTCGCGGTACGAGCGCAGGACGAGATTCGCCGCGATGCTGAGGCTCGGTGCGACGCCGGTGCCGAGCCGGTCCTCAGGCACGTACGCGATGCCCGCGGCCATCGCGCCACGCGGGTCGCCGCCGCGCAGGCTCTGTCCGCCGACCCGGATCGCACCCGTCGTCGGCGCCCGGATTCCCGCGATCGTCTCGGCGAGCTCGCGCTGGCCGTTTCCGGCCACGCCGGCGACGGCGACGATCTCGCCCGCGCAGACCTCGAGCGAGGCGCCCTTCACCGCTGCGCCGCCACGGTCGCCCTCCGTCCAGATGTCGTCGAGCTGGAGCACGGACTCGCCCGGCGTGCGGGCTGCGACGGCGCGGCTGCCTTCGACCTCGCGCCCGACCATCAGCGCGGCGAGCGAGCGCAGGGTCGCGTCGGCCGTTGCGACGGTCGCGATCGCGCGCCCGCCGCGCAGGACCGTGACGCGATCGGCGACGGCCTTCACCTCGTGCAGCTTGTGCGAGATGAAGATCACCGTGCGCCCCTCTGCGGCCATCTCGCGCAGCGTCTCGAACAGGACGTCCGCCTCCTGCGGCGCCAGCACGGCGGTCGGCTCGTCGAGGATCAGGATGCGCGCCTCGCGGTAGAGCGCCTTCAGGATCTCGACGCGCTGCTGCTCGCCGAGCGACAACTGCCAGATGCGTGCGCGCGGGTCGACCGCCATGCCGTAGCGCGTCGAGAGCTCGGCGACGCGCCGCTCGATCGCGCGGTGGTGCAGGCGGAACGCGCGGCCCTCGCCGCGGTGGTCGCCGAGCACGACGTTCTCGGCGACGGTGAACGGCTCGACGAGCCGGAAGTGCTGGTGCACCATGAAGATCCCCGCGTCGAGCGCGTCGCGCGGTGCGTGGAAGTGCAGCTGGCGGCCGCCGAGGAAGATCTCCCCCTCGTCGGGACGGTAGAGACCCGTGAGGATGTTCGAGAGCGTGCTCTTGCCGGCGCCGTTCTCGCCGAGCAGCGCGTGCACCTCGCCGACGGCGGCCTCGAAGTCCACCCGGTCGTTGGCGAGCACGCCCGGGAAGCGCTTCGTGATCCCGCGCATCTCGACCGCGGGCGGCGGAGGGGCGCCGTCGGCGCCCCTCCGCTCTTGCGTCGTCTCAATCACTCACTAACCCTTCGGGTTACCGATCACGCCCTTCACGAACCAGTTCATCGAGTAGAGCGCGTTGATCCCCAGGTGCTTGCCGGCCGCCACCTGCAGCTTGCCGCTCTGGTCGTAGACCGGACCGGTG
>JANMWV010000508.1:0-7071 GCA_031394165.1 Actinomycetes bacterium | reverse complement strand
CGCAGTACGATCGCTGGAAATCCCGGGAGAGGAGAGTTCGTCGTGTCCGTCGCGCAGGAGACCTTTCAGCAGCTCACCACCGCCGGCCTCGCCGACGTCGACCCCGACGTCGCTGCGCTGCTCGGCAAGGAGCTCGAGCGCCAGCGCGGGCAGATCGAGCTGATCGCCTCGGAGAACTTCACGTGGCCGTCGGTGCTCGAGGGCGTCGGCTCGGTGCCGACGAACAAATACGCCGAGGGGTATCCGGGCAAGCGCTACTACGGCGGCTGCGAGGTCGTCGACCAGATCGAGCAGCTCGCGATCGACCGCGCGAAGGAGCTCTTCGGTGCCGAGCACGCGAATGTGCAGCCGCATGCCGGGTCGCAGACGAACATGGCGGTCTACGCGGCCGTGCTCCAGACGGGCGACACGATCCTCTCGTTGCGGCTCGATCACGGCGGCCACTTGACGCACGGGCACAAGGTCAACTTCAGCGGCCGGCTCTACACGATCTCCGGGTACGGCGTGTCGCGCGAGACGATGATGGTCGACTACGACGAGGTGCTCGCGCAGGCGAAGGAGGCTCGCCCGAAGCTGATCGTGTGCGGCGGCTCCGCGTATCCGCGCACCGTCGAGGCGGACAAGTTCCGGGAGATCGCCGACGAGGTGGGCGCGCTGCTGCTCTGCGACATGGCGCACTTCGCCGGCCTCGTCGCCGCCGGCCTGCACCCGAACCCGGTTGAGCATTGCGACTTCGTCACCTCGACGACGCACAAGACGCTCGCCGGCCCGCGCGCAGGCTTCATCCTCTGTCGCGAGGAGCACGCGCAGGCTGTCGATCGCGCGGTCTTTCCGGGCATGCAGGGAGGCCCGCTCGAGCACACGATCGCCGCGAAGGCGACGTGCTTCAAGATCGCCATGACCGACGCGTTCCGCGAGTACCAGGAGCAGATTCGGCGCAACGCCGACGTGCTCGCGGACACGCTGCACGAGGGCGGCCTCGAGCTCCTCACCGGCGGCACCGACACGCACCTGATGCTGCTCGACCTGCGCAACTCGGAGTGGACCGGCAAGGCTGCCGAGGATCGCCTGCACGAGGTCAACGTGACCGTCAACCGCAACACGGTCCCGTTCGACGAGCGGCCGCCGACCGTCGCGTCGGGCGTGCGCATCGGCACCCCTGCGATGACGATGCGCGGCTTCGACGAGGAGGACTTCCGCGAGGTCGGCCGGATCATCGTCGACGCGCTCCACGACTCCCCCGACATCGGCGGCCTGCGCGGCCGCGTCGACGCGCTCTGCACGAAGCGCCCGCTCTATCCGGGGTTCCGCGGCTACACGACGTACGAGGCATGAAGCGCCTGACGGTCGTCGAGCACCCGCTCGTCCAGCACAAGCTGTCGTACCTGCGGGACGTCGAGACGCCGACCGTGCACTTTCGCAAGCTCGTCAACGAGTTGACGCTGCTGCTCACATACGAGGCGACGAAGGACATGGAGACCGAGGATTACGAGATCGAGACGCCGCTCGAGAGGATGACGGCGCAACGCATCTCCGGGAAGAAGGTCGCCGTGTGCCCGGTGTTGCGCGCGGGCGTCGGCATGCTCGATGGCGTGCTCTCGCTCGTCTCGAGTGCGCGCGTCGGCTTCATCGGCATGTACCGCGACGAGGAGACGCTCGAACCGGTGCAGTACTACTCGAAGCTGCCGACCGACCTGAGCGAGCGCGACGCGATCGTGCTCGACCCGATGCTCGCGACCGGGCACTCGAGCGCCGCTGCGGTCGACGCCGTGAAGGAGGCCGGAGCGCAGAGCGTGACGTTCGTCTGCATCGTCGCTGCACCGCCGGGAATCGACTACCTGCACGAGCGGCATCCGGACGTGCACGTCGTCTGCGCGGCGGTCGACCGCGGGCTGGACGAGCGCGGCTTCATCGTCCCCGGTCTCGGCGACGCGGGAGACCGGCTCTACGGCACGAAGTAATGTGACGGTATGAGCGTCGTCGCCTTAGCGCGAGACCTCGGCTCGACGCGCCACAGCGTCCTCCACGTCCTCGGTACGCACCTGCAGGTCGTCTGGGGCGCGCTCGTCGCCTTCGTCATCGTGGTGCTGCTGACCCCCGCGGTCGGAGGCATGGCCCGACTGCTCGGCGTCGTCGACGCGCCCGGCGGCCGCAGGCTGAACCTGAGCCCGGTTCCACGGCTCGGCGGGCTCGCTCTCTTCCTCGGGATCTTCGTGCCGTCGCTCGCGTTTCTGCCGCTGGGCAGCGAGACGCGCGGGCTCCTGCTCGGTGCGGCTGTTGCCGTCACGGTCGGCGCCGTCGACGACTTTCGAGGCCTGCGCTGGTGGGAGAAGCTCGCCGGCCAGGTGCTCGCCGGCGCCGTGCCGACGTGGTTCGGGATCTGGGTCGATCGCTTCACGTTCCCGTTCGTCGGCATCCACACCGTGCCCGCGTGGGTCGGGATCCCGGCGACGATTCTCTGGATCGTCGCGATCATGAACATGGTCAACTTCCTCGACGGGCTGGACGGCCTCGCCGCGGGTGTCGCGGGAATCGCGAGCTTCACCTTCGCAGTGATCGCCCTTTCGCTCGCGAAGCCCGAGGCGGCGATCATGGCGGCGATCGTTTTCGGGGCCTGCGTCGGCTTTCTGCGGCACAACTTCTATCCCGCGCGGATCTTCATGGGCGATTCGGGGGCGCTGCTGCTCGGCTTCGTGCTCGCGGCCCTCTCGGTGCAGGGGCTGTTGAAGACCGCGGCGACCGTTGCCCTGTTCTTCCCGCTGCTCGTGCTCGCGGTGCCGATCGTCGACACCACGTTCGTCGTCGCGCGCCGGCTGCGGCACGGGCAGAAGGTGTTCGAGGGAGACCAGGCGCATCTGCACCACCGGTTCCTGCGGCGCGGCTTCTCGCAGCCGCGTGCGGCTTTGACGATCTGGGCCTGGTGTATCTCGCTCGCCGCCGCCGCGCTCGCGACGCGCTTCATCCCGTTCCGTGCGCACGGCGTCTGGCACACGTGGCCGACCGTCGGTGCGGGCGCGATCGCGCTCGTCGCCGTCGGGTTCTCGGTCTACGTCGTCTACGTGCTCGAGATCGTGAAGGTCGCGAACCCGTACCACCGGCGGCGGGACGAGCAGCTGCGCAAGAGCGCCTAGGAGCGCATCTCGGCACGCCCGACGAAGTCGGCGAGCACCTCGTTGAACGGCTCGCCGACGAGCTGCACCGCGTGCCCGGCGCCCGGAAGCACCGCACGCTCGGCGCCGAGCCGCTGCTCGAGCACGTCGCACACCGCGTCGAACGCCTCGCTGTGCGCGCCCGAGACGACGAGCTTCGGGAAGGGCGCCGCGGCGAGCACGTCGAGTGGGATCTCGGCCGTCCACGGGTAGCGCTCGACCAACAGCGTCCGCGCGCCCTGGAGCAGGGCGGGGGAGAACCTCCCGCGCGGGATCGGCGCGTTGACTGCTGCGAGGAAGCCGCGCAGGAAGCCTTCCGGCTCGCGCCCGCCCCGCTCCCACAGCTCCTCGGCTCCCGCGACGAACGCAGCGGCGGCCGGGTTGCCGCGCGCGACCGCGAGCGCGGGCGGCTCGACGACCGTCAGCGAGCGCAGCAACTCGGGTCGGCGCGCGGCCGCGAGCAGCGCGATTACGCCGCCGTAGGAGTGTCCGACGAGATGCGTGCCCGGCTCGAGATACTCGTCGAGCCACACCGCCTCGTCCTCGAAGTCGACCGACTCGACGTCGGGCCCGGGCGGAAAGCCGCGGCGGTTCGGGACGACGAGGTCGAAACGCTCGGCGAGCGGCCGCTGGGCGGACCACGTCGCGTCGCCGTTGACGACGCTGCCGTGCACGAGCAGGACACGCGGACGGCTCACCGGCTCATCGTATTGACCGCACGAAGTAGCCCGGTTTTCGCAGAGTGAGGCCGGTCGGGTGTGTTACAAGCGGAGCGTCGACGTCTGTTATTCTCGTCGCGCCGATGCAGGCCGCCTCTCCCTCGTCGTTCGAGCCAGCAGGCGCCGGTGGTCTGCTTCTCGCCGTGCTCACACTCTGTGTCGGCGTCGGCCTCCTGATCGGCTGGCTCGCGGGCTCGGCCGGGGTCGGCGTGCTGCTCGGGGCGGTCGCCGGGATCCTCGGCGGCATCTTCGCGGTCTACCGCCGCTATCGGGGCGTGATCTGAGTGCTCGGGACGCTGTTCTCGACGCCGCGGCCCGAGCCGGGCCACCTGCTGCCGGCGATCGGCAGCGCGCTGATCATCGCGCTCGCCCTGCCGGTGTTCCTCTTCGCGCACCTGAGCATCGGCGGCTGGGCGCTCGCGGCCGTGCTCTGGGTCGCGGTGCACGGGATCGACCTCGTGCTGAAGCAGGCGCGCACGCGCACCGGTACCCTCGCCGCGTCGGGCGTGCATGCATTTGGACTTTTCTTCAAGGGAATCGGGCTGCTCGTGGTCCTACTGGTGGCCGCGGTCGCCGATCCGCGCCTCGCGGTGGCGGCGGCGGTGACGTACGCGCTCGCCTACACGTTCGAGCTCGGCCTCTCGATCGTCACCTACCTCGGCGCCGGAACGACGCGATGAAGCGCCTCGGCATCCTCGTCATGCTCGCGCTCGCGACGCCGCCCGCTGCGCTCGCGCGCGGCAAGTTCGACCCGACGACGGAGTTCGAGCAGCACGAGTGGATCCCGATCCACCTCGGCCCGCTCAACCTCTCGATCACGAAGGCCGTCGCCTACCTGATGATCGGCACGGTGCTGACGATCCTGCTGGGCGTCGGGCTGATGCGCGTGAAGCGACCCGGCCGCCGCCAGGCGCTCGGCGAGCAGATCTACGAGATCGCGCAGGTTCAGGTCGCCGAGCAGGGGCTGCCCTCGAAGGCGATCGGCCGCTGGTTCCCCTACGTCGCGACGATCATGCTCTTCATCTGGGTCGTCAACATGCTCGGCTTCATCCCCTTGCCGCTGACCGGGGAGAAATGGCACGGCGTGCCGACCTGGGGCATCTACGCCGCGACGTCGTCCCTCTCGGTGACGCTCGCGCTCGCGCTGCTGACGTTCGTGTTCACGCACGTCGAGGGGATTCGCTGGAACGGGCCGGTGCGCTACTTCAAGAGTTGGATCCCCGACGCGCCGAAGCCGCTGCTCGCGCTGATCGTCCCGCTCGAGGTCCTCGGCCAGTTCATGCGCCTCATCTCCCTCAGCGTCAGGCTCTTCGCGAACATGCTGGCCGGGCACATCCTGATCCTCACGTTCATCGGGCTGATGTTCATCCTGCAGTCCGTCTACCTTGCGGTCGCCGTCGTGCCGATCGCCGCCGTCTTCTATCTCTTCGAGGTCGTGATCGTCGTCTCGATCCAGGCGTTCATCTTCGCCGCACTGTCCGCCATCTACATCGGCTCGGCAATCGAGCCGGAACACTAGGAGGAACACCGCATGCATTCCCTACTCGCCGCAACGTCGGGCGACGTGACGAAGGCCGGCAAGGCGATCGGCCTCGCTCTCGGCGTCGGCCTCGGCGCACTCGGCGCCGGCATCGGCATCGGCAACATCTTCGCGTCGATGATCCAGTCGGTCGCCCGCCAGCCCGAGCTCCGTGGCGAGCTCTCGGGCATCCAGTGGCTCGGCTTCGCCCTCACCGAAGCAGTCGTGTTCTACGGCCTGCTCGGTTCGATCCTCGCGTACGTCCTGGTCTAGTGCTCGGGGCGAACCCCCTCATCTCCGTCACGCCGGGGCTGATGATCTGGACGATCGTCTGCTTCCTGATCGCGCTCTTCGTGCTCAAGCGGTACGCCTTCGGCCCGATCCAGGAGATGATCGACGCGCGCCGCGAGCAGATTCGGCAGTCGATCGAGGAAGCAGACAACGCGCGGGAGCAGGCCCGCGGGCTGCTCGAGGAGCACAGGGCGCTGATGCACGACGCGCGCGGCCAGGCCGAGCAGATCATCGCGGAGGCCCGCAAGACGCGTGAGTCGATGGAGCAGCGGATGCGCGAGGAGACCGAGCAGGAGCGTCAGCGACGGCTCGAGGAGACGCGCAAGGAGATCGCCGCCGAGACGGCCCGCGCGCTACAGCAGATCCGCACCGAGGTCGCCGAGCTCACGGTCGAAGCCGCCTCGCGCGTCGTCGGGCGCACGCTCGATTCCGACCGCGACCGCGAGCTGATCACCGAGGCGATCGGATCGCTCGACTTCTCACGCCTCGAGGAGTCCGCGTAACATTGCTGACTCCCGCACTGTCCTGCGCACCTCTGGCGGCTGCAAAGCGGCGCGCTGCGGCGTCCTCGGTCGACCCCATAGAAACCACTATGGGGTCTCCCTGCGTCCTTGCATCGCTTGCTTTTCGCGTGCCAGAGGCACGCCAACAGCACGGGAGGCAGCAATAGCCATCGCGCACCGCATCTACGCCGACGCCGTGTTCGGCGCGGCGAGGGACGCCGGCCGCCTCGCGCAGGTGCACGAGGCGCTCAGCGACTTCGCCGCTGCGATGGAGCAGTCGCCCGAGCTGCGCTCGGTCCTGCGCAATCCGCAGCTCGACCCGACCGCGAAGGCCGAGATCCTGGCCGACATCGCGGGCGACGAGGAGCCGCTGTTCAAGAACTTCCTGCTCGTCGTCGCCGAGAAGGGCCGCGCGGGCGAACTCGACGAGATCGCGCGCGAGTTCGAGCGGCTGATGGCGCGCGAGGAGCGCCGGCTGACCGTCGAGCTCACCACTGCACGCGAGCTCACCGACGAGGAGGCGACGGCGATCGTCGCGCAGATCGAGCAGGCGGCCGGACGGAAGGTGGAGGCGACGCGGAGCGTCGACCCCGACCTCGTCGGCGGCATCGTGCTGCAGGCGGGCTCGCACCGTGCGGACGCGAGCGTCCGCGGAAGATTGGAACGACTCAGACAAGACCTCGTGAGGAACTAAGGAGAAACCTTGAAGCTGCGCCCCGAAGAGATCACGTCGATCCTGCGTTCGCGGATCGAGAACTACGACGTTGAGACCGACCTCGCCGAGGTCGGCAGCGTGCTGCAGGTCGGCGACGGGATCGCCCGCGTCTACGGGCTCGAAAATGCCGTCTCGATGGAGATGCTCGAGTTCGAGCACGGCGTCATTGGCCTCG
>JANMWV010000496.1:0-11464 GCA_031394165.1 Actinomycetes bacterium | reverse complement strand
CCGTCAATCTCACGGCGGCGTCGACGTACAAGATCGCCGAGAACGACTTCATGGCGGCCGGCGGCGACGGCTATCCGGTGTTCTCCAGTCGGATCACGACGCAGAACTTCATGGACGCCGACGTCGCCGACTACATCGCGGCGCACTCGCCGGTCAGCCCGTTCGTGCTGGCGTTCCCGAACGGGCGCGTCAACTGCGCGGACTCGAACGGTGCCACGGCGCCGAACTGTCCGACGTTGACGCCGTCTCCGTAGAGGCACCGCCGAGGGGCCCCCCCCCCCCCGGGGGGCCGGACCCTCGAGCGCCGTTACAGCCCGCGCGGCCGCGCTGCGCCGAAGAACTTGCCGGCGTCGGAGCGTGCGAAGCCCATGTGCTCGTACATCGCCTCGAGCGTCGGCTCGGCCGTCCGCCGCGCCTTCTCCGCGCCCATCGCGAGCAGCCGTTGCAGCTCGCGCTCGTCGGCGCGCAGCGCCTCGTAGCGCTCGCGGATCGGCGTCAGCAGCTCCACGACCGACTCGCCGACGGCGGCCTTGAAGTCTCCGTAGCCCGCGCCCTCGAACCGCTGCTCGAGCGACTCGATCGGCTCGCCGGTCGCGACGCTCATGATCTCGAGCAGGTTCGAGACGCCCGGCTTCTCCTGCGGGTCGTAGCGGATCTCGCGCTCGGAGTCCGTCACGGCCGACTTGAACTTCTTCCGGATCGCGTCGGGCGCGTCGACGATGTAGACGGCGCCCTGCTCGCTGCTCAGCGTCGTCGACATCTTGTTCGCCGGCTCCTGCAGGTCCATGATCCGGCCGCCGATCTCCGGGAACTTGCCGTCGGGCACGCGGAACGTCTCGCCGAAGCGGTAGTTGAACCGCTCCGCGACGTCGCGCGCGAGCTCGAGGTGCTGACGCTGGTCGTCGCCGATCGGCACGAGATCGGTCTGGTAGAGCAGGATGTCGCCGGCCATCAGCACGGGATACGTGAAGAGCGCCGCCGACACGAAGTCATGGCTCTCCGACTTGTCCTTGAACTGCGTCATCCGGCCGAGCTGCCCGAAGCTCGTCACCGCCGCCAGCAGCCACGCCGCCTCGGCGTGCGCCGTCACGTGGCTCTGGCAGAAGACGGTCGAGCGCTCCGCGTCGAGGCCGGTCGCGAAGAGCATCGCGGCGAGGTCGAGCGTCGAGCCGCGGAGCTCCGCCGGGTCGTACTCGACGCTGATCGAGTGCAGGTCGACGATGCAGAAGAACGCGTCGTGCGTCTCCTGCGTCTGGGCGTACTGGCGGAAGCCGCCGCTGAAGTTGCCAAGCGTCTTCTGGCCCGTCGGCTGGATGCCGGAGAAGACCCTGGGTTTCCTGTCGTCGGTCATCGTGTCCTGCGTTCTACACTGAATAGCGATGTCCGTGACCGGTGCACCCGAGCTGCTGATCGTGATGGGCGGGCACGCGACGCCCGAGCAGATCGACGACGTCGTGGCGCGCCTCGAAGAGGCGGGCTGTGCCGCGCTCGTGACGCCCGGCCGCGAGGCGACCGTGATCGGCGCGATCGGCGAGCGCGAGCTGCTCGCCACGCTGCCGCTCGAGGGCTACCCCGGGGTCGAGCAGGTGCTGCCGATCCTCAAGCCGTACAAGCTCGTCTCGCGCGAGCTGTCGCCCGACTCGACGGTGATCGACGTCCGCGGCCGCCGCATCGGCGACGGGTACTTCGGCTTCATCGCCGGCCCGTGCACGGTCGAGAGCCGCGAGCAGACGCTCGAGACCGCGCGCGTCGTGAACCTCGAGGGCGTGACGATGCTCCGCGGCGGCGCCTTCAAGCCGCGCACGTCGCCGTATGCGTTCCAGGGGCTCGGCGAGGAGGCGCTCGAGATCCTCAAGGAGGCGCGCGAGCTGACCGGGCTCCCGCTCGTCACCGAGCTGATGGACCCGCGGCACGTCGAGGCCGTGCTCGACGTCGCCGACGTGATCCAGATCGGCGCCCGCAACATGTCGAACTTCTCGCTCCTCTCCGAGGTGGGCCGCGCGCCGAAGCCGGTGCTGCTGAAGCGCGGCCTCTCGTCGACCGTCGAGGACCTGCTGATGGCGGCGGAGTACATCCTCAAGGAGGGGAACTCCGAGGTGATCCTCTGCGAGCGCGGCATCAAGACCTTCGAGACCTCGACCCGCTTCACGCTCGACATCGGCGCGATCCCCGTGCTGAAGACCGAGACGCACCTGCCGGTGATCGTCGACCCGTCGCATCCCGCGGGCCGGCGCGACCTGGTGCTGCCGCTCGCACGCGCCGCGGTCGCCGCCGGGGCGGACGGGATCATGGTCGAGGCGCACCCGCATCCCGAGGAAGCGCTGTGCGACGCCGCGCAGCAGATTCCGACGGCCGACTTCCCGGCATTCGCCGCGGAGATCCGCGCGCTCGTGTCCCTCATGGGACAAACGATCGGCTGAGCCGCATGAGGGTGGAGCCGGCCGTCGCGGTTGTCGGGCACGTCGCCGTGCCCGGCGACAAGTCCATCTCGCATCGCTCCGTGCTGCTCGGCGGGATCGCCGAGGGGGAGACGCGCGTCGAGGGCTTCGGCCGCTCCGACGACACGATGGCCACCGTCAATGCGATGCGCGCGCTCGGCGTCGAGGTCGAGGAGCTCGGCGACGACGCATTGCTCGTGCACGGTGTCGGGCTGCGCGGACTGCGCGCGCCGGCAGCTCCGGTCGACTGCGCGAACGCCGGCACGCTGATCCGGCTGCTCGCGGGCGTGCTCGCGGGCCAGCAGGGGCGGTTCGAGCTGACGGGGGACGAGTCGCTGCGCACGCGTCCGATGGAGCGCATCGCCGAGCCGCTGCGCCGGATGGGCGGGGACGTCACGACCGAGGACGGGCACGCGCCGATCGTCATCGAGGGGAGCGACGCGCTGCACGGCATCGAATTCGAGCTTCGGATTGCGAGCGCGCAGGTGAAGTCGGCCGTGTTGCTCGCCGGGCTGAACGCGACCGGCGACACGACGGTCGCCGAGCCCAAGCCGACGCGCGACCACACGGAGCTGATGCTCGAGGCCGGCGGTGTCCGCGTGAAGCGAACCCCGGGCTCCGTGACGATCAGCCCGGCCGGGGCGTTGCGGTTCGGCGAGCTGCTCGTGCCCGGCGACTTCTCGTCGGCGGCGCCGCTCTTCGTCGCAGCAGCGCTGGTTCCGGGAAGCGACGTGACCGTGCACGAGCTCGGGCTCAATCCACGGCGCATCGGACTGCTCAGCGTGCTCGAGCGCATGGGCGCGCGCGTCTCGATCTTCAATCGTCGTCGCGCGGGCCGCGAGCCGGTGGGCGACGTGCAGGTGCAGCACGGCGAGCTGATCGCGACGGAGATCACACCGGACGAGGTGCCGCTGCTCGTCGACGAGCTGCCGCTCGTCGCGCTCCTGGGCTCGCACGCGCGCGGCGAGACCGTCGTGCGGGGTGCGGCCGAGCTCCGCGTCAAGGAGAGCGACCGCATCGAGGCGGTCACCGACCTGCTGCAGGCCTGCGGCGCGAAGATCCACTCGACCGAGGACGGCTGGCGGGTCACCGGCGTCCCGCGGCGCCTGAAGGGGGCCAAGGTCGAGGCCCGGGGCGACCACCGGATCGCCATGCTCGGGGCGATTGCAGGCCTCGCGTCCCGCAACGGCGTCGAGATCGAGGGGGCGGAGACGGTCGCAGTAAGCTTCCCCGGCTTCTTCGACCTGCTCGACTCGGTGGTGAGACGATGATCGTCGCGATCGACGGCCCTGCGGGGGCCGGGAAAAGCACAGTTGCGCGCGCGCTGGCCGAGCGGCTGAAGTTCCGCTACCTCGATACCGGCGCGATGTACCGCGCTCTCACGTGGCTCGCGATGCAGCAGGGTCTCGATCTCGGCGTGGGCGACGAGCTCGCGGAGCTCGCACGCAGGGAGCCCGTCGTGTTCGACACCGAGGGCCGTGTGCTGATCGCCGGCAAGGATGTCACGGCGTCGATTCGCGACCAGCGCATCGACCGGATGGTTCCCGTCGTCGCGCGGCACGCGGCGGTACGTGAGGTGATGCGCGAACGTCAGCGTGAGCTCGGGAGCCACGGCGACGTCGTGATCGAGGGCCGCGACATCGGCACCGTCGTCGCGCCGAACGCCGAGGTGAAGGTCTACCTCATTGCCGACCGCGACGAGCGCGCGCGGCGGCGCATGGCCGACCGGCCGGGCATCGGCGCCGACGCGCTCGCGACCGACCTGCGCATGCGCGACGAGAAGGACGCCGAGCGGATGCAGCCGGCCGAGGATGCGCGCGAGATCGACACGACGGGTCTCCGGGTGGAGGACGTCGTCGAGCGGATCGCGGCGCTCGTGCACGAGCGCACCGCCGCGTGAACCGCGTCGACCTCGCGTGGGCGATCGGCAGGCCGATGATGGGCGGGCCGACGGCGCTGGCGTCGAGGCTGCGTGTGTACGGCAAGGATCGCATCCCGCGCACCGGCGGAGTCGTGCTGGCGTACAACCACTTCTCGTGGATCGACATCCCAGCGTTCGGCTGGGCAGCGCCGCGCAGCGTCTACTTCCTCGCAAAGGCCGAGGCGCACGCAGTGCCGCTCGCCGGTGCGTACCTGCGGCTGTTCGGCTCGTTCGGCGTGCACCGCGGCGAGTCCGACCGGGAGGCGGTGCGCCGCATGCGCGACGTCGTGCGCGCCGGCCATGCGCTGGGGGTCTTCGCCGAGGGGACGCGGCAGCGTTCGGGCGTGCTCGGGCCGGTGCAGCCGGGCGCCGCGATGGTGGCGCTCCAGGAGGACGTGCCGGTCGTCTGCGCCGCCATCTACGGCTCGCACGAGTGGAAGCCGGGCAACTTCAAGCCCGTCTCGATCGCCTACGGCGAGCCGCTCCGGTTCCGCGACCTGCCGCGAAATGGGAAGGGCTACCGCGCGGCGTCGGCGGAGGTCGAGGCAGAGCTGCAGCGCCTCTGGGAGTGGCTCCGCGACCTCCACGCGGCCGGCCGGCCGCGGCACGCCGTCCCGCCCCGCGCGCCGGAGCATCTCCGCGCCGCGGTCACGCTTCCGTAGCCGCGCCTGACGGCCGCCGCGTGTTGGGCCTTAGGCTTGTTCGTTCATGGCCGACGAAGAGACACGGATCGACACCCCCGACGAGGAGCTCGACGACGAGCTGGACGAGGAAACTCCGGCCCCGCCGCTCGTCGGCACCGTCGCGATCGTCGGCTTCCCGAACGTCGGCAAGTCGACGCTCGTCAACCGGCTGAGCGGCACGCGCCAGGCGGTCGTGCACGAGACGTCCGGGGTCACGCGTGACCGCAAGGAGCTCGTCGTCGAGTGGAACGGGCGCCGCTTCCTGCTGATCGACACGGGCGGCGTCGACATCGCCGACGAGAGCCCGATGACGCGCTCGATCGCCGTCCAGGCCCGCGAGGCGGTGGCCGAGGCCGACCTCGTATTGTTCGTCGTCG
Organism: Actinomycetes bacterium; assembly: GCA_031394165.1. GTDB lineage: Bacteria > Actinomycetota > Thermoleophilia > Gaiellales > Gaiellaceae > Palsa-739. The sequence continues at coordinate 6,045 of JANMWV010000496.1, read as the reverse complement.
ACGCGCAGGTCGGCATCACGCCCGGCGACGAGGAGGTCGCGCAGATCCTCCGCGAGGCGAAGAAGCCCGTGCTCGTGATCGCGAACAAGATCGACGACCCGCGCATGGAGCCGCTCGCGCTCGAGCTGCACCGCCTCGGTCTCGGCGACCCGATCCCGATCTCCGGCCTGCACGGCCACGGCGCCGGCGACCTGCTCGACGAGATCCTCGACTACCTCGACGCGCACGCGACGCAGGGGCGCGAGGAGATCCCCGACGAGGCGATCCGTGTCGCGATCCTCGGTCGCCCGAACGTCGGCAAGTCGACGCTGCTCAACAAGCTGCTCGGCCGCGAGCGCGTGATCGTCTCCGAGATCCCCGGCACCACACGCGACTCGATCGACACGATCCTCGAGCGCGGCGGCCGCACATTCGTGCTCATCGACACCGCCGGTCTCCGCCGCAAGCGTCGCCACCGCCAGGGCATCGAGTACTACTCCGAGCTGCGCGCGCTCGAGTCCGCCGAACGCGCTGACGTCGCGCTCGTCCTCATCGACGCGTCGGAAGGCGTCGTCGACCAGGATCTCGCCGTGGCCGACGTCGCGCGCAAGGCCGACTGCTCGACGCTGATCGTCCTCTCGAAATGGGACGTCACCTCCGTGCGCATCGAGGAGGTGCGCGCACACCTGCGCCGCCGCCTGCGCCAGCGCCCGGCGTTCCTCGCCGTCTCGGCGAAGTCGGGCCGCGGCGTCGACCGGATGCTCGACTCCGTCGTCGACCTCTTCGAGCGTCACGTCGCGCGCATCCCGACGCCCGAGCTGAACGTCTTCATCCAGGAGCTCCGCAACCGCCGCCAGCCGCCCGCGCGCAAGGGCAAGCGCCTCAACCTGCTCTACGGGACGCAGACCCAGACCCGGCCGCCGCGCCTCCGGATCTTCGTCAACGACCCGTCGCTCGTCACCCGCGACTACGGCTTCTGGGTCGAGAACGAGATCCGCGAGCGCTTCGGTCTCGACGGCGTTCCCGTCTCGATCGACTTCGCGCGCCGGACGTGAGATTCCTCGTCGTCGGCGCGGGCTCGTGGGGCACCGCCTTCACGCGGGTGTTGCTCGACCGCGGACACGACGTCGTGCTCGCCTGTCACACGCGCGAGCAGGCGCGGGCAATCGCGGAGACTGGACGCAACCCGCGCTCCCTCGAGCGCGTCGACCTGCGCGGCGTCGAGGCCGTCACGGTCGACGAGGCACCCGGTGACGTCGAGGCGGCAGTCGTCGCGGTCCCCAGCAGTGTGTTCGCCGAGGTCGTCGCCGCGCTCCCGGGCGACGCGCCGGTCCTGAGCCTCACGAAAGGCCTCGACCCCGCGACGGGCCAGCGCCTCTCGACGACCGTGCACGGACGCGGGGTCGCCGTGCTCTCGGGCCCGCACATGGCGGGGGAGATCGCCGTCGGCCTGCCGACCGCCGCCGTGATCGCGAGCGAGGACGGCTATCTCGCCGGCCAGCTGCAGCACGCGATCAACTCGAACGTCTTCCGCGCCTACGTGAACCCCGACATCGTCGGCGTCGAGCTCTGCGCCGCCGCGAAGAACGTGATCGCGCTCGCCGCCGGCGGTGTCGACGGACTCGACCTCGGCGACAACTCGAAGGCGGCCCTGATCACCCGCGGTCTCGCGGAGATGGCGCGGCTCGGCGAAGCCTGCGGCGCGCGCCCGGAGACGTTCGCCGGTCTCGCCGGCATGGGCGACCTGATCGTCACCTGCTGGAGCCGCCACGGACGCAACCGCCGGGCCGGCGAGCTGATCGCGCAGGGACGGACGCCGCAGGAAGCGGTCGCGAAGATCGGTCAGACCGTCGAAGGCATCACGACCGCACCGGTGCTGCTCGAGCTCGCCCGCCGCGTGGGCGTCGAATTGCCGATCACGGAGGGGGTCTGCGCGGTACTCTCGGGGCAGAGCCTCGCCGGTCTGGTGTCGAGACTGATGGGCCGGCAGCCGACAGAGGAGTAGGGATGCGCGCTCGGACGATCCTCGCCGGAGTTGCCGCGGCGACAGCAGTGGGGCTGGCCGTCGCGGGCTGCGGCGGCTCGAGCGGCGTCGGCTCGTCGAGCCTCGGCGGTGCGGCCTCGGTCGCGCCGGCCGACGCGGTCGCCTTCGTCGCTGTCGACTCCGACGTCTCGTCCGCGCAGTGGAGCGCGGTCGACGGGCTGCTCCGCAAGTTCCCCGCGCACGACGACCTGCTCGCAAAGCTCCGCGCGAGCTTCGAGCAGCACTCGAAGCTCAGCTGGGCCGACGACGTCAAGCCCGCGCTCGGCTCGGAGCTCGACCTGATCGCGCTGCCCGGCAAGGAGCCGCAACTCGTGGGGCTCACGCAGGGCGGTGACCGGGCGAAGCTCGACGCCCTGCTGCAGAAGCTCGACCGGGGGATCGTCTCGCAGCAGATCGGCGACTGGACGGCGTTCTCGCGCAGCCGGGCCGCGCTCGACGCGGTCAAGAACGCGACAACGAAGCTCTCCGACAACAACACCTACCGCGCCGCGGTCGCAAAGCTCGCAGGCGATGCACTCGTGCGCGCGTACGCGAACGGCACGGAGGCACAACAGTTGCTGGCGTCGCTCGGCAAGGAGACGGCGTCCGTGGCGGCGGTGCCGTTCACCTGGGCGTCGGCCGACCTCGTCGCCTCCGGCGACGGCGTGCGCGTCGACGCCTATTCGCACGACGGCTCGCTGCTCGGTGCCGCGGCGCGCTTCCGGCGCACGCCGCCCGCGCCGTATGCGTCGAGTCTCGTCGACGAGATTCCGTCGGGCACGCTGTTCGTCGCAGACTTCCCCGTGACGCCCGGGGAGTTCCAGTTCTCGACCCCGGGCGCGCTACCGAAGCCGCTGCAGAAGCTCCTCGGCGTCACGCCGACGTTCCTCGCCCAGCTGGACGACGTGCTGGGCGGCGAGACCGCCGTCTACGTGCGCCCCGGGTTGCCGATCCCCGAGGTGACGGTCGTCACGCAGCCGAACGACGTCACCCAGGCCGAGGCGTCCCTCGCCGACATCCTGAAGACGATCCGGCAGGCGGCAGGCTCCGCCGCGGGCGGCTTCGACCTCTCGAAGCTCCCGGTCTTCCACAAGGCCGAGGGCGGCCAGCTGGTCATCTCCACCTCGCAACAGGGAATCGCCGACTTCGAGTCCGCCGGCCCGAAGCTCGCCGCCGACCCGAGCTTCAAGGGCGCCCAGCAGGCCTCGGGCATGCCGGCCCAGACGACGGGCTTCATCTACGTGAACCTCTCGGCGTCACTGCCGCTCGTGCGGCTCATCGGGCCGATGCTGGGCCTGACCCTGCCCGCCAAGCAGGCCGACCTGAGCGCGCTGAAGACGCTCAGCGCCTTCGGCACGCGGTCCGGCGAGGACGCCACCTTCACCGTCTTCCTCGAAGTCCGTTAGCCGTGCATTAGCGGGCCGTCTCCCTGCGGCCTGCGCTAGCCTGGCCCCATGGCTTCCCGCACATTTACCTTCACGTCCGAGTCGGTCACCGAGGGCCATCCGGACAAGATCGCCGACCAGATCTCGGACTCCGTTCTCGAGGGCGTCCTCACGGACGACCCGATGAGCCGCGTCGCCTGCGAGACCCTGATCACGACGGGCCTCGTCGTGATCGCCGGCGAGATCACGACCGAGACGTACGTCGACATCCCGCGTCTCGTGCGCGAGCGCATCCGCGAGATCGGCTACACGCGCGCGAAGTACGGCTTCGACGCCGACACGTGCGGCGTCATGGTGGCACTCGACGAGCAGTCGCCCGACATCGCGCAGGGCGTCGACGCGTCCTACGAAGCGCAGCACGGCGACGACGACTCGCTCGACCGCGTCGGCGCAGGCGACCAGGGGATGATGTTCGGCTACGCGTCGAACGAGACCGACGAGCTGATGCCGCTGCCGATCATGCTGGCGCACCGGCTGGCGAAGCGTCTCGCCTCGGTGCGGAAGTCGGAGGTGCTTCCGTATCTGCGCCCGGACGGCAAGTCGCAGGTGACGGTGCGCTACGAGGAGGACGCGGACGGACGGCGTCGCCCGGTCGAGATCGAGCGCGTACTGATCTCGACGCAGCACCGCGACGGGCTCGACATCGACGTGCAGTTGAAGCCCGACCTGATCGAGCACGTGCTGAAGCCGATCCTGCCGGAGGAGCTGTACGACCCGAAGCGGCTCGACGCGAAGGATTTCTTCTACTGCAATCCGACGGGCAAGTTCGTGATCGGCGGCCCGATGGGCGACAGCGGCCTCACCGGGCGCAAGATCATCGTCGACACGTACGGAGGCGCTGCGCCGCACGGCGGCGGCGCGTTCTCCGGCAAGGACCCGACAAAGGTCGATCGCTCAGCCGCGTACGCCGCGCGCTACGTCGCAAAGAACGTCGTCGCAGCTGGTCTCGCCGACCGGTGCCAGCTGCAGGTCGCGTATGCGATCGGCGTCGCGCATCCGATGTCGATTCTCGTGGAGACGTTCGGCACCGAGCACGTGCCGGTGTCGACGATCGAGCGGCTCGTCAGCGAGCACTTCGATCTCCGCCCGGCGGCGATCCTGCGCGACCTCGACCTGCGCCGCCCGATCTACGTGAAGACCGCGGCCTACGGCCACTTCGGCCGCGAGGACGGCGACTTCACATGGGAGCGGACAGACAAGGCCGACGCGCTGCGCGCCGCGGCCGGCCTTGCCGCGGCGACGCTCGCGACCACGGTCACGTAGCCACGTCCGCCGAGGCGATCCTCGTCACCGGAGGCGCGGGCTTCATCGGCTCGCATGTCGCCGACGAGCTGCTCGCGCGCGGGTATCGCGTCCGCGCGTTCGACAATCTGACGCCGCAGGTCCACGAGGGAGCTGCGCGTCCCGACTATCTCGCGGCCGACGTCGATCTGCAGGTGGGCGACGTGCGCGACGTCGATGCGCTGCGTCGCGCGCTCGACGGCGTCGATGCGGTCATCCATCTCGCCGCGCGCGTCGGTGTCGGGCAGTCGATGTACGAGATCGTCGAGTACACGTCGGCGAACAGCCTCGCCACGGCAGTTCTGCTCGAGGTGCTGGCCGAGAAGCCGGTGCGCAAGCTCGTCGTCGCCTCGAGCATGAGCGTGTACGGGGAAGGCTTGTATCTCGCGGGCAACGGGCGCTGGGTCGAGCCGCCCGAGCGGACGCGCGAGCAGCTCGAGCGCCGAGAGTGGGAGCTCCCCAATCTCGAGCCGGCGGCGACGCCGGAAACGAAACGGCTCGGTCTCTCCTCGATCTACGCGCTGACGAAGTACGACCAGGAGCGCACCTGCCTCGTCGCGGGCGGGGCGTACGGCATTCCGACGGTCGCGCTGCGGCTCTTCAACACGTACGGCACACGGCAGGCGCTCTCGAATCCGTACACGGGCGCGCTGGCGATCTTCGCCTCGCGGTTGCTGAACGGTCGTCCGCCGCGCATCTTCGAGGACGGTCTGCAGCTGCGCGACTTCGTCTCCGTGCGCGAGGTCGCGCGCGCGTTCCGGCTCGCGCTCGAGCGGGACGGAGCGGACGGCAGTGCCGTGAACGTCGGCACCGGTCTCGGCACCAGCATCCTCGACGTCGCGGCGAAGCTCTCGGCGGTGCTGGGGAAGGACATCGAGCCCGAGCTCACCGGCGAGTTCCGCGTCGGCGACATCCGGCACTGCTACGCAGACATCTCGCTGGCACGCGACAAGCTCGGCTTCGAGCCGGAGGTCGAGCTCGAAGAAGGCATGCGCGAGCTCGGCGCGTGGCTCGAAGGCCGCATCGCGCACGACCGTGTGGACGCTGCGACCGACGAGCTCGCGACGCGCGGGCTGCTAGGGCGCGGGCCTGACGAACAGACCTGAGGCGGCTCTCTCGGAGATCGCGCGGTCGCTCTCGCCGTCGAGGCCGATCGTGAACTGGTCGGCGGCGAGCTCGGCGCTGCGCATCTCGATCTCCTGGCCCGGTACGAGACCCTGGTCGTAGAACCAGTGCAGGAGCTCGCCGTCGTGCTCGGCGAGCCGGACGATCGTCGCGCGCGTGCCCGGTTCGAGCGCTGCGAGCGGTGTGAGCTCG
>JANMWV010000397.1:0-4597 GCA_031394165.1 Actinomycetes bacterium | reverse complement strand
GGGCTTCCTCGGCAGCGACCGAGCCCCCGTGCGCCTCGGCGATCTCGCGCACGATCGCGAGCCCGAGCCCCGATCCGGGGAGCGAACGGGCCGCGGCAGCTCGGTAGAAGCGGTCGAAGACGTGCTCGCGGTCCTCCGGCGAGATCCCCGGCCCGTGATCTCGCACGACGAGCTCGCCCGCCGCGAGGATGACGTCGACCGGCGAGCCGTCGCGGCTCCACTTGCCCGCGTTCTCCAGCAGGTTCCAGACCGCGCGCTCGAGCCGCTCCGGGACGCCCTCGATCGTCGACGGCTCGAGCCGCGTCGCCCACGTCAGCTCCCGGAAGCGCGCGCGTGCGCGATTGACGGCAGCCTCGACGACCTCGTCCAGCTGCACCGTGCTCCACTGCAGGCGTGAGTCGTCGCCGCGCGCCAGCTCGAGCAGGCCGGCGATCAGGTCGCGCATCTCGTGCGCCTCGCGCTCGAGGTCGGAGTACAGCCGCAGGCGGGCATCGGGGTCGAGCCGCTCCTGTTGCTTCAACACCTCGATGTTCGTCTGCATGCTCGTCAGCGGCGTACGCAGCTCGTGCGACGCGTCGGCGACGAAACGGCGCTGCGTCTCGAGCGACTCCTCGAGTGCGCCGAGCATCGTGTTGAAGGCGCCGCCGAGTCGCGAGAGCTCGTCACGGCCCGTGACCGGCACCCGCTCGCTGGGGTCGCTCGTCTCGGCGATGCGCTCGGCGGCGGCGGTGAGGCGCCGCACGGGCACGAGCGCGGCGCGCGAGACGAGCGCGCCGCCGGCGGCGCCTGCAGCGATGCCACCGGCGAGGACGAGCAGGAGGATCAACTGCAGCCGGTGCAGCGTGCGGTCGATGTCGTCGGTCGGACGTACGAACTGGACGGCAGCGCCGTGCGTGTTGCCCGCCGCGTCGATGATCTGCGCGACGTAAACGGTGTAGATGCGCGACTTCTGGCCACCGACGCTGCCGTCGGTGAAGAACGGCGGGCGCTTCCGCGCTGCGACCTCGATCGTCTTGCGGTCGACGGGAACCTTCTCGGCCTCGTTCGCGGCAAGGCGCGTGAAGCCGTTGTCGGCGACGAGCTGGAGATACATCGCCGTGGCGCTCGGTCCGTGCTGCGGTGCGGCGAACGGCCGGTTTTCGAAGGCGTGATCGAGGAAGCCACGGTTGTCCAGCACCTGTTGGTACTGCTGCACGAGCTGCTGGTCGACGCTCGTCCGCAGCTCGTTGCGCATCACGACGTAGACCACGGCCGACGCGATCGCAACGGTCGCAGTGACGGCGAGCGCTGCCGCGAGCGCAAGCCGCAGGCGGAACGTCACGGCTCGCGCAGCACGTAGCCGGTGCCGCGCACGGTGTGGATCAGCCGCGGGTCGTCGTCGGCCTCGGTCTTCCGGCGCAGGTAGCCGACGTAGACGTCGAGCGCGTTCGACGAGTGGCTGAAGTCGTAGCCCCACACGCGCTCGTAGATGAGTGGGCGGGGCAGCACCTGGCGGGGGTTGCGCATGAACAGCTCGAGCAGGTGCGCCTCGGTCGTCGTCAGCTCGAAGCGGCGGCTGCCGCGGCGCGCGTCCATCGAGCCGAGGTCGAACGTCAGGTCGGCGAACCGCAGCACGTCCGCCGGTTCCTGCTCGAGCGAGCGGCGCAGCAGCGCCCGCAGCCGTGCGAGGAGCTCGTCCAGGGCAAAGGGCTTCGGCAGGTAGTCGTCGGCGCCGGCGTCGAGGCCCTCGACGCGGTCACCCACGGCGTCGCGCGCCGTCAGGAGCAGGACCGGCACGCGGTTGCCCTCGCGGCGCAGTCGCCGCGTCACGTCGAGACCGTCGTAGCCCGGCATCATCACGTCGAGCACGACGGCGTCCGGCGTACGCCGCTCGATTGCGGCCAGCGCGGCGTCCCCGTCGGCGGCGAGCTCCACCTCGTAGCCGGCGAGCTGGAGCGCGCGCTCGAGCGACTCGCGCACGGCGCGATCGTCGTCTGCAACGAGAACGAGCATCTGAGCTAAGTCTGCCGTCTGACGTGAGAAGGCGCTAAGAATCCGCAAGAGAGCGAGGGTTTCGCCCTCCCTTCTCATGTGATCTTCATTGTTCGCTGGTCGGATGCGACCTAGATGGCCGCCCTCGACCACATTCGACCCGTGCCCGTACCGCCGCTTCCGGCCGCGCCGATCAGGCGGCACCGGCGCCGTGCGCTGGGCCTGACCGCCGTCTGGGCGGTCGTGCTCGGGAACGCCGCGGCGATCGTCTGGCTCTGGATCCACGGCGGCAATCTCACGCTGAAGAGCAGCGGCGACGTCCTCACGAGCATCGCCCGGCTCACGGGGCTGCTGAGCGCGTACCTCGCGCTCATCCAGGTGATCCTGCTCGCACGCGTGCCCGCGCTCGAGCGGCTCGTCGGCTTCGACCGGCTGAGCGTCTGGCACCGCTGGAACGGCCACGCGTGTCTCGACCTCGTGCTGGCGCACGTCGTCTTCAGCGTCTGGGGCTACGCGCTGCTCGACAAGTTCTCCCTGCCGAAGGAGATCTCGACGATGCTCGGCGGCGGGATCTATCCCGGGATGATCACCGCGACGGTCGGCACCGTGCTGCTGATCGCCGTGGTCGCGACGTCGATCGTGATCGTGCGCAGGCGCCTTCGCTACGAGTGGTGGCACGCGGTTCACCTGCTTGCCTACGCCGGGATCGCGCTCGCGTGGTTCCACCAGATCCCGACCGGCAACGAGCTCGTGCTGAACACGATCGCCGCCGACTACTGGCGCGCCCTGTACATCGCGACGATCGTGCTGCTCGTCGGCTTCCGCTTCGGCGCGCCGGCGCTCGCTGCCTTTCGCCACCGCCTGCGCGTCGCCGCCGTCGTCGACGAGGGTCCCGGCGTCGTCTCCCTGTGGATCACCGGCCGCGGACTGCACCGACTCCGCGCCCGCTCGGGGCAGTTCTTCCTGTGGAGGTTCCTCACGCGCGACCGGTGGTGGAAGGCGCATCCGTTCTCGCTCTCGGCGGCTCCGGACGGCCGCTCGCTGCGCATCACCGTGAAGGCGCTCGGCGACGACACGGCCGGCATCGGCGAGATTCCGGTCGGCACCCGCGTCGTCGCGGAAGGCCCGTTCGGAGTCTTCACCGACGCGTCACGCAGCCGCGAGCGGGTACTGCTCATCGCCGGCGGTATCGGGATCACTCCCGTGCGTGCGTTGATGCAACAGATGCGCGGCGACGTCGTCGTCCTCTACCGCGTCGTCAACGACGAGGACGTCGTCTTCCGCCGCGAGCTCGACGAGCTCGCCCGCGCTGGCGGCGCAGAGCTGCACTACGTCGTCGGCGATCACTCGACCGACGAGGGTCGGCGCCATCTCTCCCCGGAGCATCTGCTCGAGCTCGTCCCCGACATCACTACGCGGGAGGTCTATGTCTGCGGGCCGCCCGCGCTCATCGACATCGTCACGCGTCACGTGCGCGAGGCCGGCGTCCCGCGCCGCCACCTGCACGCCGAACGCTTCGCCCTCTGAGAAAGGAACACCACATGCGCAAGAGCATCTCTGCGGTCGCCTGTGCGGCGACCATTGCCATCCCGGTCGGCAACGCGATCGCGGCCGCCCGGCCGACGCTCGCGGCGGCGACGCCGAAGAAGAAGGTCGTCACGCTCAAGAAGACCGTCTCCGGCCCGGCAGTGGAGGCCGACCGGTGGGGGCCCCTCCAGGTGACGCTCATCGTGAAGAAGACCACGACGATCGTGGGAACGAAGAAGACCGTCGCGCGGAAGATCGTGTCGGTCGGCGTGCCCGTCTATCCGAGTCACACCGATCGGTCGGTGTTCATCAACCAGCAGGCCCTGCCGATGCTCGAGCAGGAGGCCCTCACCGCGCAGTTCACCGGCGGCATCACCATGATCTCGGGCGCATCCAACTCGAGCGACGCGTTTGTCCAGTCGCTGCAAGGCGCACTGCTCATGGCGCAGAAGGTCTGATGCTCGCAACGCTTCCGGGAGTGCGTCGCGTCGAGCACGTGATGGGCATGCCGCTCGTGCTCGACGTCCGGGATGACCGCTTCGACAGCGCGGTGCTCGACGAGCTGCTCGACTGGTTGCGCTGGGTCGACGCGGTGTTCAGCACGTACAAGGACGACAGCGAGATCAGCCGGCTCAACCGTGGCGAGCTCGCGCGTGCAGACGTCCACCCGGAGGTCAGCGCCGTGCTCGAGCGGTGCGACGAGCTGCACGAGGAGACGGACGGCTACTTCGACGTGCGCGCGGCTTCGCCCGGCGTCGTCGACCCGTCGGGCCTCGTGAAGGGCTGGGCCGTCGATCGTGCCGCGGCGCTCCTCGACGATGCGGGCCTCCGCAACTACGCGATCAACCTCGCCGGTGACATGCGACTACGTGGACGCGCGGTGCCGGACTGGTGCTGGCGCGTCGGCATCCAGCACCCGCTCGAGCGCGACCAGGTCGCACGCGTGATCGAGACGACCGGCCTCGCAATCGCCACGTCGGGTGAGTACGCGCGCGGCGAGCATGTCTTCGACCCGCACACGCACCGTGCTCCCAAGGGAGTTCTGTCGGTCACGATCACGGGCCCCGAGCTCGCGACCGCGGACGCGTACGCCACCGCG
>JANMWV010000337.1:0-10988 GCA_031394165.1 Actinomycetes bacterium | reverse complement strand
GCCCGCTCTGGGCAGGCTTCTCGACCTTCTCGGAGCCGGTCGTGGCACCGGCGACTGCGCCCCCCGCGGCTGCACCGGCGGTGCCGGGCGTCTTACGCCCGCGCCCTCCGCGACTACCGCGGCGGCGCTTGGGACGATTCGGATCGGTGGTGCTGTCCGTGGCCGCGCCGGAGGCGGCGGCCGGGCGGACTACGGGTGTTTCGGGTCGAGTCTCTGGGACTCGGTGGGCAGCAGGCTGGGGAGCCGCTGCAACGTCGGATTCGTTCTTCCGTCGACGGAACCAGGGCAAGCGAGAACTCCTTCGTGGGAGCGCGCGACGGCGACGCCGGCAGCTCGTAGCTGCCCAAGGCCAGCTAGAGGCACAGGGCGGCGCGCGCGCTCGTTGTGTGTGAGAAAAAACGTCGGCATGAGCCTTCCGCGCCAGGGTAGCAGCGGCTCCCGCGAACGGCCTGGCTCCGTCCTTCCCGTCCGGCCGCACCGTCCGATGGGGGACCTACGATCCGCCCAGTTACGACGTGGGAGGTGCTGCCGTGTCCGGAACGCTCGAAGCCGAAGAGCTCCTGCTGATCGAGGAGGCGGACGCCTGGTTCGAGTACCTCGAAGCCACGCGCGGCCAGACGGCCGTCCGCTACCGCGAAGTCGAGCCCTGGGCCTGGGCCCGGCTCACCCAACGGCTGCGCGCCATCAGGGCGCGTCGCGCGAAGCTGCGCCCCGCCGCGGCGTAACGGAGGCTTCGCCATCGCCGCCTGGCATCCGGATTTCCAGCCGCTTGATCGCGGCTTCACCGAGCGCGCGAGTGCCCGCATACGCAACGGCGCCCTTTACAGCCCACCCCGCTACCGGAACGACGCCGAGCAGCTGCCGCGCGACGGCGCGCAGGCCGAGCCCGGCGGCGACGGTGGCGAGGAGCTCGGGCGCGCGCTCCCGGGGATCGGCGTCGAGCCCGTACGCCTGCTCGATCCGCAGCAGCAGCCGAACCTGGTTGAGAGCGAGCACGGGCAGGTCGGCGCCGGGCACGAACACGGCGGCGCCGAGCACGCCGCACTTTCGGCTGAAGCGCGCGACGAGCACATCGGCGACCGCGCGGCGTAGCACCGGCAGGCGCGCCGCGAGCGGCGCCCCGTCCTCACCGAGCCGCGAGGCGATCACGCGTGCGATCCGCTCGAGTGGAAAGCCCTCACCGGCGGGGACGCGCACGACGTCCGTGGCGAGCACGTACGGAATCGTGACGTCGTCCGCGACATGACCCGCCGCCACCGCGACGATCGGCACCCGTCCGCGCCGCGCCCGCTTGAGCGCCTGCTCGTCCTCGGCGGTGGGCTCGTGTCCGAGGACGTAGACGAAGACCGCCGCGCCGCGCGGGTCGTCGATCTGACGGACGGCTCCCGGCTTCGCGCCGCGTCCCAGCTCGCGGCGCAGCACCGCGGCGAGCTCGCGCGCCCCGCCGACGACGAGCGGCTTGTCGTCGTGCGCCGAGACCTGCACTTCTTTGATCAGCGCGCGCAGCGCGCCGACCGAGACGGGCAGCGCCATCAGCGCCGTCGCGAGCGCGCAGCCCGGCCGCGCGCGTGCACCGCCAGCAGCACGCCCATCGCCGAGAGGTTCGCGATCATCGACGAGCCGCCGACGCTGACGAACGGGAGCGGGATGCCGGTGATCGGCGCGATGCCCATCGTCATCCCGATGTTCACGAAGATCTGGAACAGCAGCGCGATCACGATCCCGCCGGCGACGATCGCGGAGTAGAGGTCGCGTGCGACGGTGACGACGCGCAGCCCTCTCCACAACACGAGCAGATAGAGCGCGAGCAGGATCGACGCGCCGATGAAGCCGCGCTGCTCGCTGAACGACGCGAACACGAAGTCGGTGCGGTGCTCCGGCAGGAAGTCGAGCCGTGTCTGCGTCGCGTTGTCGACGCCGCGGCCCCTCACCTCGCCCGAGCCGACGGCCGCGATCGACTGCTCGACGTTGTAGCGCGCGTCGACGGGGCACGTGGCCGGGTGCGTGAAGCAGGTGAGACGCTGCTTCTGGTAGCCCTTGAGGAAGTTGACGCCCACCGCCGGGCCGGCCCAGAGCACGCCCACGACGAGCAGCACGACGACGAGCCCGAGCGCGCTGAGGTGCTTCCAGGGCGTCCCGCAGACGAAGAGCATCGCGCCGAGCGCCGCGAGGTACACGAGCGCCGTCCCGAGGTCGGGCTGCACGAACACGAGCACCACGGGCACCGCGCCGAGACCGAGCGTGCGCATGGTCGTGCCGATCTCGTTCGCGCTGCGCGCCCGCTCGGCGAGGAAGCCCGCGATCGAGAGGACGCAGAGGAGCTTGCCGAACTCGGACGGCTGGAACGTGAAGAAGCCGACGTCGACCCAGCGGGTCGAGCCGCGCGCCGCGCTGCCGAGCACGAAGACGATCGCGATCAGCCCCACCGTCGCGGCGAAGATCGCGCGCCAGTAGCGGCGGTAGATGTCAGGGTCGACCACCATCGCGACGATCAGGGCGAAGCCGCCGACCGCGGCGTAGACGATCTGCCGGTCGAGGTAGTAGGCGGGATGGCCGGGATTGTCGAAGCGCGTCACGCCCTGGACAGCCCAGAGGCCCAACGCGACGAGCCCGGCGACGCCCGCGAGCAGCAGCCAGTCGAGCGAGCGAAGAACCGAGACCAGAGCCAGGCGGTCAGAACGGTGCGCCTGCAGGCCCGAGCGTTGCGATCCGGCGTATTCGAGCATCAGCTGATTGTGCCTTTCATCCCGTTAGTCCGAGTGGATCGGCGCCGCCGGCTTCACCGTCACGTTGAAGTACTTCGCGAACACCTCGGCCGCGGCCGGCGCGGCCGCGACGCCGCCGTGACCGCCGTTCTCGATCACGGCGCAGACCACGAGCTTGGCGTTGTCGGTCGGCCCGTACCCGCACCACCACGACTGGTTCTGGAGACCGGTGTAGCCGGGGAGTGTGACGACCTTCTCGGCCGTTCCCGTCTTGCCCGCGATCGAGACCGGGAAGTTGCCGAAGATCCCGTACGACGTGCCGAAGCTGAGGTGCGTCCCCTCCCAGAGGCCCTGCCGGACGACCTGGAGTGCAGCCTGGTCGACACCGACGCTGCGCGGCGCCGGCAGCGCCGCCACCGGCACGGGGGTCTTGTTCGGGTTCTCGACGTCCATCAACACGTGCGGCGTCACGAGCTTGCCGCCGTTCGCGATCAGCGCGTAGAAGCGCGCCATCTGCAGCGGCGTCACGAGCAGATCCTTCTGGCCGATCGCGAGCTGGATCGAGTCGCCCGGCTTCCAGAGCTGGTCGACCTGCCAGCAGCACGGGTCGCGCGTCTGCGTGTACGTGCGCAGGCGCCAGCCGATCGTCGGCACGAGGCCGTCCGCCTCCGGGCCGACGTCGGCGCCGGTGATGTGGCCGAAGCCGAAGACCTCCGCCCACTTCTGAAGCGGCTGCCTCCGGTTGGACGGCAGCCCGTAGAACAGATCGCCGAGTTGGTAGAAGTACGTGTCGCAGGAGTACGCGAGCGCCGTCGGCAGGTCCATCTGCTGGCTGACGTTGGGGTCCCAGTTGTGGAACAGGTGCGGCTTCTTCGCCTTGTCGTAGGTCGACGCGTACGAGCCCGTGCACGGCAGGTACGCATACGGGGCAACGAGGTGCTCCTGCATCGCCGCGAGAGCGGTCACCGGCTTGAAGACCGAGCCCGGCGGATACGTGCCCATCATCGCGCGGTTCAGCGATGGGAAGTTCTTCAGCTCCGCGGTCTTCGGGGTGAGTCCCTGGTCGGCGAGCTGGCGCGAGGAGACGCGGCCCGCGTACACGGACGGCTCGAAGGACGGCGCCGACGCGAGCGCGAGGATCGAGCCGTCGTTCGCGTCGAGCGCGACGATCGCGCCGCCGCGCGCCGCCCACTGCCCGTTCGCCTGCGCGAGCCTGATCCCGTGCTGCAGCGCCTTCTCGGCAGCCTGCTGGAGCCGCAGGTCGAGCGTGAGCCGCAGCGTGTGCCCCGGCTTCGCGTACGTCGTCGTGATCACCGAGCCGTGCGGCCGGTTGCGTGCGTCGACGTGCAGCCGCGCCGTTCCGGCGACGCCGCGCAGGTACTGGTCGTACGACGCCTCGACGCCGGCCTGGCCGATCTGATCGCCCGCCTGGTAGCCGCTCTTCGCGGAGCTCTTCAGCTGCGAGGCCGAGACCTCCGCGACGTACCCGAGGAGCTGGGCCGCGAGCGAGTGGTACGGGTAGTGGCGGACATACGTCCGCTCGAGGACGCTGACACCCGGGAACGCGTTCGCGTGCTCGGAGAGGTACGCCACCATCGGCTCGCTCGCCGCCTCGCGCACCGTCACGGGCGTGAGCGGGTCGCCACGACGGGCTTTGATGCCGGCCGCGATCTCGTAGAGCGGCACGCGCGTCACGCGCGCGAGCCTGCGCAGCTCCGCATATCGCTCCGTGTAGACCTTGGGCAGGTCGGCCGGCCACAGGTGCACGGGCGTCGCCGGCGCGTTCAGCACGAGCGTGCGCCCGTTGCGGTCGAGGATCGGCCCGCGCGGCGCCTGGACGCGCACCGTGCGGTACGAGTTCGACCGCGCCTGGTCGACGTACTTCGTGCCCGCGAGCACCTGCAGCGCCCAGAGGCGCAGGAACAGCGCGGCGAAGATGACGAGCACGAGGACGGCGAGAACGCCGACGCGCCACGTGAGCCGCTGCGTCACGCGGTACGGCTCCACCACGGGCGGGCTCTGCGGCAGCCACCGCCTGGGCGACGGACGCTCGGTCAAGCCGCTAGCCAAGCAGCTGCACCTCCGTCGCGAGGTCGCCGTGGTCGAGCGGGCGCAGCAGCCGGCGCACGAGCGCGTAGACGGGCGCCGTAAGGATCAGGTTCAGCGCGATCGCCGGCAGCAGCCCGCGCAGCAGCGCGCCCGCGGGCGCGGGCTCGCCGAGCACGAAGTGCACGAGCAGCAGGCCGAACGAGTAGAGGATCGTCACGACCGCGACCGAGAGAAACGGCGCGTGGAAGCGGTCGCGCCCGGTCGTCTCACCGTAGCGACCGATCCAGTAGCCGGCGACGGTCAGCACGAGCGACGTCAGCCCGAGCTGCCCGAGCGACGCGGTGTCGACGAGCAGCCCAGCGAAGAAGCCACCGACCGCGCCGGCGATCGCACCGCGCAGCAACGCGACCGCCACGAGCATCACGAGCAGCACGTCGGGAACACCGCCGAGCACGTGCACCTGCGCGAAGATCGAGACCTGCATGATCGCCGCGACGAAGAGCAGCACGGCGGCCTTGACGGCGTCGACGACGTTCACGGGAGCTTCGGCGTGCGCTTCGTCGCGACGAGGGCGGCGACGGAGTCGAGCGAGTCGAGCGCGGCGAACGGCATCACCTGCACCGTGATGTAGCTCGCGATGTCGCTACGCCCGTAGGAGACCACGCGTCCGATCGGGATGCCGTACGGGTAGAGGTCCGGATACTTGCGATCGCGCGTCCCCTGCGTGACGATCACGTCGCCCTCGTGCACCTGCTGCTCCTTCGGCACGCGGTCGAGCATCAACGTGCCGCCCGGCCCGTGCCGGATCAGGCCGCTGACCCCGCTCGTGAGATCGCGCGCCGCGACGGCGCTGTCGGGATCGGTGATCAGCGTCACGACCGCGGTCGACGACGCGACGTTCGTCACGCGACCGACGAGGCCGTCGGCGCTGACGACCGGCGTGTTGATGCCGATGCCGGAGCCCGAGCCAGCCGCGATCGCGACCTGCTGCTCGAACGGCCCGCTCGGGAACGAGATCACCGACGTGCTGACGGGACGGTAGTCCTTCGGATACGTCGGCCCCTGCTCGTAGCGCAGCAACCGCTCGAGCTCGACAGCGCGCTGCGACCCCGCGAGGTTCGCGGTCGACTGCGCACGCAGCTCGCGCACCTCGCGCTTCAGCTTCGCGTTCTCCGACTTGGCGTCGGCCAGGCCGCTGAAGTAGCCGTAGACGTCGCGGAAGGGGCGCGCGACGCGCTCCGCCGCGATCTGGAACGGACGCAGCGCGCTTGCGCCGGCACCCTGGACGTCGTGGAGCACGCCCGAGGTCGGCGTGCGGAACGAGACCGTCAGCAACGCGAGCGCGCCGAGCACGAGCAACGCGAGCACGAGCCGCCGGAGCACGGCGCTGCGCGCCCTGCCGGCGGCGTGTTTCTTCGACCTGGAGCGCTGGACCGACGAGCCCAGCACCGCCACCCGCGCGGTGCGGTTCGGGGGTGCCACCCCCTAAGCGTACCGCGACCTTCGGCCGCGGTACGGCTCGGGGTCTCTTTGTCGCGGAGCCGAGCTTGCCTCGGCGCAGCAGTGACCCCGCCTGCCGGGAGCACCGCGAAGAAGGGGGCCCACGGGGGAAACATGGTTTCCCCCGTGAAGCGAGCGAAGCGAAGCGTTAGTAGCGGCGGCTGTGGCGGTTGCCGTTGCGGCGGTGCCGCGCCTTGTTCGAGCGGTGGATCGCCTCGAACTCCTCGAGGCTGCGCCCCGAGCCGATCGCGACGCAGGTGAGCGGGCTCTCGGCGAGGTGCACCGGCATCTGCGTCTCGTGGCGCAGCCGCTCGTCGAGGCCGCCGAGCAGCGCACCGCCGCCGGCGAGCACGATGCCGCGGTCCATGATGTCGGCCGCGAGCTCGGGCGGGGTCTTGTCGAGCGTCGACTTGATCGCCTCGATGATCTGGGTGACGGGCTCGTCGAGCGCGCGGCGGATCTCCTCGGAGGTGAGGATCACGGTCTTCGGCAGGCCGGTGAGCATGTCGCGCCCGCGCACCTCGGCCTGCAGCTCCTCCTTCAGGTCCCAGGCGGAGCCGATCTCCAGCTTGATCTCCTCGGAGGTCTGCTGGCCGATGAGCAGCTTGTAGTCGCGCTTGATGTGATTGATGATCGCCTCGTCCATCTCGTCGCCGCCGACGCGCAGCGACTGCGAGACGACGATGCCGCCGAGGCTGATCACGGCGACCTCGGTGGTGCCGCCGCCGATGTCGACGATCATGTTGCCGGTCGGCTCGGCGACGGGCAGCCCGGCCCCGATCGCGGCGGCCATCGGTTCCTCGATCAGGTACGCCTGGCGCGCGCCGGCGGAGAGGGTCGCCTCCTCCACCGCGCGCTTCTCGACGCCGGTGACGCCGGAGGGCACGCAGACGACGACGCGCGGGTGCGCGAAGCGATGCTGGTGCACCTTCTGGATGAAGTGGCGGAGCATCTGCTCGGTCACGTCGAAGTCGGCGATGACCCCGTCCTTCAGCGGCCGGATCGCCTGGATCGTGCCCGGCGTGCGACCGAGCATCCGCTTCGCCTCGACGCCCACCGCGTGCACCTCGCCGGTACGCATGTCGATCGCGACCACCGACGGCTCCGACAGGACGATGCCGCGCCCGCGGACGTAGACGAGCGTGTTGGCGGTGCCGAGATCGACCGCCATGTCGCGACCGCCGAATCCGCTCATCGAAGAAAAGATGCCCATGCCTGCCCCCGAGTCTACGTCCAGTGCCGGAGATTCCGGAAAGTCACGAGGGTTTCGTGACGTTTCGCCGTCTACCTTCGCCGCATGAACACCGTGAGCCTCATCGGCAACCTCGCCACGGACGTGGAGCTTCGCGACCTGCGCGAGGAGAAGAAGGTGGCGAGCTTCCTGCTCGCCGTGAACCGGGGCGGCCGCGACGCCGGCGCGGACTTCGTCCGGGTCTCGGCGTGGGACCGCCAGGCGGAGCTCTGCGCGGAACACCTGACGAAGGGCCAGCGGGTCGGCATCGACGGCCGCCTGCGCAGCCGGTCGTGGGAGGAGGAGGGCAAGCGCCGCACCGCCGTCGAGGTGGTCGCGCACCGTGTCGACTTCCTCTCCGGCCCACGCCGGGACGACACCCCCGACGATGTCGGCGCGGTGGTGATTCCGTTCGAAGCGGCCTCGGCCTGAGAACGGCGCGGCCCCGGGGCGCTTAGGTCCTCTCGGCCTCCCAGCCGTCGTACGTCCCGCCGTGCGTTGCGGCGAGCGAGGCGAGCCTGGCGCGCGTCTCGCGGACGAGCGGCTCGTTCAGCACGCGCAGACAGCCGGCGACGACGAGCCACACGCCCTCCGCCGCCTGCACCAGGGTGTCCCACCCTTCGCGCTCGAGCGTCGAGGCCACGGTCTCGGCGCCGTCGCTTGTCGGCAGGTAGATGAAATGGCGCGTTCCGCGTGGCTGGCGCGGGTCGCAGCCGAGGTTCTCCAGGTGCTCGAGCACCCGCGTGTCGGCCGCGGCCGGATCCTGAACGAGCTCCATCTGTTCCACGCGTGACCCCTCTCGGGCGTGCGACGGCACCTGCCATCGGGTTCTGCCCCATCGGGCCCTGCTTCTAACCCACCCTACGCCGAATGGTCGAGGACCGTGAGAAACGCGCCCACGGCGGCGAGCACGGCGTCCGGCCGCTCGCCGATCAGCAGGTGGCCGCAGTCGGCGATCACGCGCAGCGGAGCCCGGAGCCGCCGGGCGTACTCCATCCCGTCGGCGAGCGGCACCCAGTTGTCGGAGGCGCCCCAGAGGCAGAGGCACGGGCAGCCGACCCGGTCGAGGTCGTGCCGCGGGTCAGACCGGACGAGCGCCGCCCCGGCCGCCCGCGTGTCGGTGTGCCCTGCGGTGCCGGCGAGGAAGGCCTCGGCCATCGCCGGGTCGAAGCCCGCGGGGTCGGCGACGCCCCACCAGCCGAAGGCGAGCGTCCGGCCCCGCCGCGAGCGGGCGACGCGGCTCCGGTACGGGACGACGAGGCGCTCGGGCTGGAGCCGCCCGATCCACGTCACCGTCCGCTCCCCGCCGCGGGTCGACGAGGAGATCCCGGCCGCCGCCGCGAGCACGAGCCCCGTCACCGCCTCGGGTCGCCGGACGGCCGCGCGCAGCGCGACAGAGCCGCCGAGGGAGTGGCCGACCCAGGGCGCCGGGAGCGCGTCCTCGTGCTCGAGCACCGCGAGCACCGCCTCGGCATAGGGGTCGAGTGTCAGGTCGAGCGTCGCCGCGTCGGGGAACGCACCGGAGCCGCCGTGACCGGGCAGTTCGGGCACGATCACGCGCCGCCGACGGGCGAGCGCGGGCGCGACGGCGCGCCAGTTCGAGGCCGCCCCGCCGAGCCCGTGCAGGAGCACGAGCGGCGGCGCAGCGTCGCCGACCCCCTCGCCGCCGACCCCCTCGCCGCCGACCCCCTCACCGCCGACGAGGTAGCGGAGCGTCGTTCCGCCGTGCTCCAGGCGGCGCGCCTCGAAGCCTGCGGGCTCGTGCTCCGCCTGCAGAGAGCGCAGTTTTGATTCCGTCCTCACCGGGGCATATTCTCTGCGTGATGAATGCTTCGGCAGGACGGGTCGAGTGATGCCCCGTCGGATCGACAATCGAGGGTGCAGACCAGCCCGTTGAGCGCTCGGCGCAGGCGGGCTTTTTCGTACCCGGAGGAAGGAGCGGCATGGCGAATCACCTCACGCCCGAGGAGCTGTCCAAAGAGCTGGGTATCGAACAGCAGGAGGTGATCCGGGTGTGCGTGCAGGAGGGGGTGCCGATCTACCACGGCAAGATCGACAAGTACCTCTTCCAGGTGCAACTCGAAGCGCTGGGCGCGCTGCCCCAGCACCACTAGCAGCAGCGAAGGATTGTCGCCCCGCGCGCTACTTGCGCGTCGGGAAGCGACGTGCACGAGAGCCATTCTCCGACGGGGTGGCTTTCGTCTTCTCGGGCGCAGCCTTCGCGTCGCCCTTGCGGCCCTGCACCTCGGCGACGCTGCGGCGGAGCGCGTCCATCAGATCGACGACGGGCGTCTCCGGCACAGGCTCCGGCCGCGTCAGCGTCTCCCCCGCGAGCTTCGCGTCGAGCATCGCCTTCAGCTCGCGGCGGTAGTCGTTCCCGAAGTCCTCCGGGTTCCACTCGCCGACGAGGCTCTGGATCACCTGGCCCGCAAGCTCGAGCTCGGGCTTCTGGAGCTTGGTCGCCTCGACGGCCTCCTCGATGTCGGCCTTCGAGCGGACGTCATCGGCGAAGAAGAGCGTCTCGAGGGCGAGCACGTCGCCCTGCGCGCGGATCAGGCAGAGGTTCTCCTTGCCCCAGAGCACGAACTTGCCGACGGCCGCCATGCCCGTCTCCTGCATCGCGCGCAGCAGCAGCACGTAGGGGCGCCGCGCGGCCTCCGCGGTCGCGGGTGAGAGGTAGTAGGTGCGGTCGAAGTACACCGGGTCGACGTCGGCGAGTGAGACGAAGCGGAGGATGTCGATCGACTGAGACCGCTGGAGTGCGACCGACTCGAGATCGGACTCCTCGACGATCACGAACTCTCCCTTCGCGACCTCCCAGCCCTTGACGAGCTCGTCGGCCTCGACCTCGCGCTCGTGGTGCGGGCACCACCGCCTCTGCTTGATCGGCGTGCCGCACTCGCGGTGCAGCGTCCGGAAGGCCACATCCGTCCGCTGGGTCGCGAGCGCGAGCCCGATCGGGATGTTGACGAGCCCGAAGCTGATCGATCCGTTCCAGATAGTCCGCATGTGCACCTGAATTGTAGAGGGACCAGGGAGGTTCGCCTCCCCCCGAGGGTTCCCTTCCCCGAATACGATGCGCCCCATGACGACCGCCTCCCCCTCGGCGACGCCGCCGGCGGAAGCGCCCCTGCCGGCGCGCACGGCTCCGGCGCTGTGGCGCTACGTCCTCGATCGGCGCTCCACGACGCCGGCGTACCTCGAGGAGCACGGGGAGGGCTGGCGCGAGGTCTCGTGGCAGGACGCGGGCGAGCGCGTCGAGGCGCTCGCACACGCGCTGCTCGCGCACGGGGTCGGGCGTGGCGACGCTGTCGCCGTCATCGCCCGCACCCGGCTCGAGTGGGTGCTGCTCGACTGGGCGGCGATGACGATCGGCGCAGTCGTCGTCGGGATCTATCCGACGAGCACCGCCAAGGAGTGCGCGTACATTCTCGGGCACTCCGAGTCGGTGCTCGCATTCGCGGAGGACGAAGCGCAACGCGAGAAGCTCGCCTCGGTGCAGG
>JANMWV010000412.1:0-2062 GCA_031394165.1 Actinomycetes bacterium | reverse complement strand
GGCCACCGCCGCCGGCAGCGGCCTTCACGAGCAGCGGAAAGCCCACCTCCTCCGGCGTTCCCGTCGGCAGGACTGGGACGCCGGCCTCCCGCGCGGTGCGCTTCGCGGCGAGCTTGTCGCCGCCCGCGCGCAACGCGGAGGGCGGGGGGCCGACCCACGTCAGGCCCGCGGCGAGCACGGCCTCCGCGAGCTCGGCGCTCTCCGACAGGAACCCGTAGCCGGGGTGCACCGCGTCGGCGCTGCTCTCGCGCGCGGCGCGCACGTGCTCCGTCGGGTCGAGGTACGAGGCGATCTCGACAGTCGCGTCGGCACTGCGCGCGTGCAGCGAGCCGCGGTCGTCCGGTGCGACGACCGCGACCGTGCCGATGCCGAGCGTGCGGCACGCGCGGAAGATCCGCACCGCGATCTCGCCGCGGTTCGCTACGAGGAGGCGCTGCATGCTCTAGCCGGGAAGCCAGCCCTCGCGGTAGCGGGTCGGCTCGCGCTTGATGAAGCGCTCGTACGCCACGTTCTGGTCGGTCGTCTCCTGCTCGACGCCGGCGCCGTGGTGGAGAGCGGCCTCGTTCACGGTGTAGCCGCCCCAGTCCGGGCCGGTCGAGCGGTCGCGCGCGCCCACGGCCACCACGATGCAGGGCTCGTCTCCCGCCCCGACGATCACGTGCTTCGTCGCGGCAGGGCAGTGCACGAGGTCCCACCGCCGGAGCGGGCGCTCTTCGCCCTCGACGATCAGCAGCGCCTCGCCGGCGAGCACGAGGAAGTCCTCCTGGTCGGCCTCCCAGTGGTACATCGCCATCACGTCGCCGGGCCGAAGGACTTCGAGGTTGATGCCGAGCTGCGCGAAGTCCCCGATCTCGCCCTCGAACACGCAGAGCGCCGGCCGGCCCTCCGCGTCGTACCAGCGCGCGTCGCGCGCGTTGAGGACGAACCAGCCGCCCTGCTCGGGGACGAGCCCGTGCTCGGTCGGATCGAGCCGTGCCTCAGGAACCATCCGCTGCCTCCTTGCTGCGACGCCACGACGGCGCCGTCTTGTCGAGAAACGCACGCAGGCCTTCCTGCCCTTCGTCGCTCGCGCGGCGCTCCGCGATCCAGCGCGCCGTCTCCGGGCCGTCGGGGCGCTCCCTGATCAGGCGCTTCGCCCAGCGCACCGCGTGCGGGCCCGCCGAGAGCAACTCCGCTACGACACGGTCGACGGCCGCGTCAAGATCGTCTGTGACCTCGTGGACGAGCCCGATGCGCAACGCGGTCTCCGCGTCGAAGCGCTCGCCCGTCAGGAAGTAGCGGCGCGCGGCGCTCGGTCCGATCTTCGCCAGCGCGAACGGCGAGATCACTGCCGGGATGATCCCCAGCTTCACCTCCGAGAACGCGAAGACGGCGTCGCGCGCGGCAATCGCGATGTCGGCTGCCGCCACGAGGCCTGCGCCACCGCCGAGCGCATAGCCCTGCACACGCGCGACGACCGGCGCCGGGCACCCGTCGATCGCCTCGAGCATCCGCCTGAGAGCATTCGCGTCGGCGACGTTCTCCTCGTGCGACAGGTCGACCGACGAGCGCATCCAGTCGACGTCGGCTCCGGCCGAGAGGCTCTTGCCGTCGCCGGCGAGCACCACCGCGCGGGCGCGTCCGACGTCGACGAACGCCTCCGCCAGCTCGCCGATGAGTGCAGCATCGAACGCGTTGTGGCGGTCGGGACGCGCCAATGTGACTCGCAGGAGATCGCCGTCACGCTCGACGCGGAGGTTCGCCATCGCCGAAGAGCATAGATTTCGCCTCGATGCTGCGTGGAACCTTCGCCGCCGCCCTGACGCCGCTCATCGGCGGTGGAGCGACGATCGACGCCGAGGCGTTCGGCCCGTACGCTGACTTTCTCGCGTCGCATGAGCTCGACGGCATCCTCGCCTGCGGCACGACGGGTGAGGGCGTGCTCTTCGACGTCGACGAGCGCAAGCGCATCGCAGAGCTGTTCATGGAGGCCGCCGCCGGCGTCCGCCTGCAGGTCGCCGTGCACTGCGGCGCGCAGTCGACCGCCGACACGGTCGCGCTCGCCGAGCATGCAGCCGCGGCC
>JANMWV010000411.1:0-1723 GCA_031394165.1 Actinomycetes bacterium | reverse complement strand
GAGCACCGGGCCGTACTCGCTCGTCACCCAGCAGCCGCTCGGTGGTAAGGCGCAGTTCGGCGGCCAGCGCTTCGGCGAGATGGAGGTCTGGGCGCTCGAGGCGTACGGCGCCGCCTACACGCTCCAGGAGATGCTCACGATCAAGTCCGACGACACGGTCGGCCGCGTCAAGGCGTACGAGGCGATCGTCAAGGGCGAGAACATCCCCGAGCCGTCGATCCCCGAGTCGTTCAAGGTGCTGCTGAAGGAGATGCAGTCGCTCGCGCTCGACGTGCACGTGCTCTCCGACGAGGGCCGCGAAGTCGAGGTGCGCGAGGAGGAGGACGAGCTCCTGCGCGCCGCCGAGGAGCTCGGCATCGATCTCTCGCCCGGCTCCCTCCGCGCGGTCGGCCGCCAGCCGACGGCAGAGGAGGCCGAAGAGGGCCAGGAGCGCGTCGATGCAGACGGCGAGATCGCCTTGCCTGCCGACGAATCCCTCGGCGATCTCGACGACGTCGAGGTCTCGGAGGAAGAAGAGGCAAAGGAAGAGGCCGAGGCCGAAGTCGGGCCGCTCGGCGACGCAGACCTCGTTGACCTTGAACTCGAAGACTAAGTAAGGACTGAGGAGAGACTTGATCGACATCAATGAATTCGACGCGATTCGGATCGGGCTTGCCTCCAGCAAGCAGATTCGCGACTGGTCTTCGGGTGAGGTCACAAAGCCGGAGACGATCAACTACCGCACGCTGAAGCCAGAGCGCGACGGCCTCTTCTGCGAGCGCATCTTCGGACCGACGCGTGACTGGGAGTGCTACTGCGGCAAGTACAAGCGCGTCCGCTACAAAGGGATCATCTGCGAGCGCTGCGGCGTCGAGGTGACGCGGCAGAAGGTGCGCCGCGAGCGCATGGGGCACATCGACCTCGCCGCGCCGGTCTCGCACATCTGGTTCTTCAAGGGCGTCCCGAGCCGCATCGGCTACTTGCTCGACATCGCACCGCGCGAGCTCGAGAAGGTCCTCTACTTTGCTGCATCGATCGTCACGGCGGTCGACAACGACAAGCGCGCAGCCGACCTGAACGGGCTCGAGGACCAGGTTCAGAGCGAAGCCGGCCGCATCGAGGTCGACAAGGAAGAGGCGCTCGCCGCGCTCGAGGACCGCCTCGCGCGCCGCCGCGACTTCTTCGCGAAGGGCAAGGAGCGCAACTTCGACGAAGACGACGACTTCTGGGTTCGTGGCCTGAACAACTGGGCCGAGGAGCAGGCGCTGCCGACGCTCGAGGACACCCGCAAGCTCGTCAACGGGCTGCTCGTCGAGCTCGTCCCGAAGATCACGACCGAGGACTCGAAGAAGATCCGCGAGCTCGTCCGCAACGCCGCGATCCGCGACGACCGCCGGCTCGCGCCGCGCGAGCTCGAGCAGGTTGCAGTCTCGGCTGAGCAGATCCTGAACGCGATCCAGCCGCTCGAGAAGGACCTCGTCAAGGCGACGGGTGCGAAGAAGGGCGCGATCACGAAGCACATCCATCGCGTCGTCGACTCGCTTCTGAACGGCGACAAGATCCACGACGACGATGTCGACCTCGCTAAGGGCGTCGACGTGAAGAACCTCGACAAGGCGCGCGAGCTCGGCGAAGGCCTTCTGCGCGACGTGGTCGACACGTGGGAGGAAGGCCAGGACATTCGTGAGCTCACGAACGACCTTTGCCTGCGCACTGACGGCCGCATCCAGAAGGAAGACCTCGA
>JANMWV010000270.1:0-5290 GCA_031394165.1 Actinomycetes bacterium | reverse complement strand
GGTAGCACGCTCTTGAGCGCCCCGAGCATCCTCGTGAGCAGCAGCGCGCGCAGCGCCGGGTACGCCCCGCCGAGCGCCTCGAGAGCCTCCTCGAGCAGCGGCACGAGCCTACGATCTCCACCTGGGTCGGTCCACATGAGGCGACCGCCGTAGCCGAGCGCGGCGCGCGCGAGGCTCTCCGCCTCGCCGGCGGCACGGGCCAGGTCCGCGGCGCGCAGGAACGTTTCTCTGCCGAACTCCGTGTCGCCGGCTCGCATCTGGACGTCGCCGAGCGACAGCAGGATGCCGCAACGATCGTCCGCTGGCGCGGACTCGAGCGCCGTCTCGAACAGGCGAGCCGCCTCCTCGAACGCGAGCGCACGGGCAGCGTGCTCGCCGGCACGGCGCGCGTACACGCAGGCTCGCGAGTCGTCCGCAGCGGCAAAATGATGGGCCAGCTCCGCGAGATGGGGCTCGAGATCTCCGGCATAAAGCGCCACCAGCGTCTCTGCCGCCCCGCGATGGAGGCGCAGCCGACGCGTCGCCGGCAGCTCCTCGTAGAGTGCGTCGCGGACGAGGGCGTGTGAGAACCGGAGGACGCCCGGCGACCCGTCGACATCCACCAGCAGCCGTACCTCCACCGCCTCATCGAGCACCTCGAGGAGCTCGTCCCGCTCAAGGCCTGCGAGCGTCGCGAGCGCACCGAGAGGGACGTCGCGGCCGAGCACGGACGCGAGCGCCAGTGCGTCGGCACAACGAGCGGAGAGCCCGCGCACCCGGACGGAGATCACATCGCGGACGGCCGGCGGCACAGCCTCCAAGAGCACGTCGGTCGCGAGGAGGCGCGCCAGCTCGCTGACGAACAGGGGGTTGCCGTCGGTGCGACCGGCAATCGCCGCAGCGACATCACCGGACGCACGCTTGCCCGTCGTCGCCTCGACGAGCACGGCCACATCGTCAACGGCTAACCCGGCGAGGTCGAGGCGCCGCGCCGCTCGCCGCCCGAGCTCGACCAGCACCGGCGCGAGCGGCTGATCGCGCCGAACCTCTCCGGTGCGCACCGTGCCGACGGCGAGCACGCGCATCGACGCAAGCTCGCGTGCGAGAAACGACAGCAAGAGCACGGACGGGACGTCGGCTGCGTGCAGGTCGTCGAGGACGAGCAGGAGCGGATTCGACGCGGCCGCCGCGCGCAGGAACCCCGCAGCAGCCTCGAAGAGGCGAAACCGTGCCTGCTCGGGGTCGGAGGTCAGAAGCCCTTCGCCCAGCTCCGGCAGGATGGGCGCGAGCTCGGCCGCTGGTGCGAGCTCGTGGTCGCGGAGGTACGCGCGAAACGCCTGCGTCCATGGCCAGTACGCGGGCGCGCCACCCGCCTCCCAGCAGCGGCCCCACAGCACGTCGGCGCCGCGCTCGCGCGCCAGCGCTGCAAGCTCCTCGGCGAGCCGAGTCTTACCGATCCCAGCCTCGCCCGCGAGCAGGAGGAGGCCGCCGCACCCCGCAAGCGCGCTCTCGAGCGCAGCCGCGAGCTCGGTGACCTCGCCCTCGCGACCGACGAACCCCGCGCTCGTCCCCGAGCGCGCCGGCGGAGCGGGAGCATCGAGCGCCGAGTCCTGACGGAGGATCGACCGTTCGAGCTGTTGCAGCGCTTGGCCGGGCTCGAGCCCGAGCTCCTCGATGAGCGTGCTGCGCGCCGCCTGGTACGCGTTCAAGGCATCCGCCTGGCGGCCGGAACGGTAGAGGGCGAGCATCAGCTGGCCGCGCAGGCGCTCACGCAGAGGGTTGTGCGCGACCAGGCCCTCCAGCTCCGGGACGAGCTGCGCGTGCCGCCCAAGCGCGAGCTCCGCCTCGACAAGCGCCTCCGCGGCAGCGAGGCGAAGCTCCTCCAGGCGCCCGACCTCGGCCTGCGCGAACGGCTCGTGCGCGACATCCGTGAGCGCCGCCCCGCGCCAGAGACCGAGTGCCTCGCGCAGCTTCGTCGCCGCCGCCGCCGGCGCGGCGGCCCTGGCCTCCGCCACGAGCCGCTCGAAGCGGCTCAGATCGAGCGCATCCGGCTCGAGGACGAGCCGGTAGCCGCCCGGGTGGGTGCGCACGAGCTCGCGGCCGAGCGCCCGGCGGAGCTGCGAGACGTACACCTGCAGCGCCTTGGCGGCCGTCTCGGGCGGTCGCTCGCCCCAGAGACCGTCGATCAGGGCGGCGCGGGAGACGGGCTCGTTCGCGTGCAGGAGCATGAGCGCGAGGAGCGCGCGCTGCTTCGGCCCTCCCGGCGAGAGCGGGACGCCATCCCTGCGCGCCTCAAGCGGTCCGAGGATCCGAAACTCCATTTGGCCCTCCTCGCGACGCTAGCACTCGTGCGCGTCCGCGTCGCCTTTACCGCAGTGCATACCGGGCCTTAAGCCGCCCGTCCGAAGCTGCTCCCAACAAGGCCGCACGAGGCGGCCGGCAGATACGAAGGAGGAGCGATGTTCTCTCACATCATCACCCGCACCGTTCTCGGGACCGTCCTCGCGGCGACGCTGCTCGCGCCGGCCGCGGCGGCCGACAATTGGTGGGGTCGCGACCGCCAAAGCGGACTCGACCCGGCGATTGCCACTGCCCTCAACAGCCGCGCCGCAGCGACCTCGGCGCCCAGCCCGCTCGACCCGGCGATCCAGGCCGCGATCCTCAATCATAAGGCGGCGACTCCGACACGGCCCGACGACCGCGCAGGCACCCACGGCTCAGGTTCGCTCGCTCAGCCCGCACCGGTCACGTCGACGAACGACGGCCTCGACTGGAACAACCTCGGCTTCGGCGCGGGTGCCGCGCTGGGCGCGTTGCTGTTGGCACTCGGCTCAGTGATCGGGATGCGCCGCACAAAGATCCGCGCCACCAACGCTTAGGGAGTTCGCTCCCGTAATGCCAGAGCGGGCCGTGTGGCCCGCCCTGGCATTGCGTGGCCGACACCCGTTGTCGCGTCCAGAGCGGGGCTAGGTGGTTCGATCCCAGGTGCGCCCATCATCGTTCGGCCGTGTCAGACGCGGCCCCTGACCGTCTCTCCGTTTAGCCGCGTGGGCAACGCAACGGCCCCCGTAGTCACCGCGTTGTCACCACCGGCGGAGCACTGCCGCGTTGCCCGGTTTCGTGACGAGTCCGATTCGTGACGGCCCACGCGCGCTCGGTGAGCGGGCACGTCCACCGGCGACCCCTACGCCGCTTGTTTGACGAGGCTCGTAGACTCGGTTTAGACTCGGCGTCGTGCAAGCGAAGGTGGTCGTAGTACTTGTCGTCGCCTTGGTCGTGCTCGCTCTCGGAGCTACGTCAGCGCTTGCGGCCGAAGCGGTGCAGCCGGCGACGACCGCGTCGACCTGCATTCAATGCTGTGAAGGAGACGCCGTCTGTGAAGCGCTCGCCGGACTCGCGGATCTGCGCAGCACCGTCGAACAACTGGTGCCGCAGGCAGGGATCGCCAACTCGCTCGTCGCAAAGGTCGACGCCGCGACGAGATCCGTGCTCAACCTGAACACCACGCCGGCGCTCAACCAACTCGATGCGTTCGGCCACGAGATCGACGCGCTCGCAGCCTCCGGCCGGATGTATACGGCCGTCTCGAACATCATGAAAACGAAGCACGACACCGTAAAGAACTCGATCAGCAACATCCGGTGATGAGCGCCGTCTGATCGGCGCCTCGTGCCACAGGATACGGGCGTTTCACCGCGCCAAGCGTGCTCTGGCCGGCGACTCTCACTCGAGACTCAGCCGTTCGCCGGAGACGACCTGGTTTGCGCAACGCCAAGTTCCGTCCATCACCTGACCTTCGCGAAACAGTGCGCGGTTCGCGGCCGACGCAGAGTCAGGCTTCGCAGGCGACGGCGACCTCGAGGGCACTGCAGATCTCACGCATTCGCTCGTCGCTGAGCCGGCCGAGACGCTCGACGAGCGTTCCGAGCGACACGCTCTCGACCGAGTCGAGGTTGACGGCCGAGGTCTGCGGGACGGGGTCCTCGGGCGGCTCGAGCAGCACCTCGCTGGGGATACCGCGGATTGTGGTCGTGCACGGCCCGATCAGCGTGCGTCGCAGCCGCGGGATCGCCGCATCTCGGGACAGCACCACCACCGGCCGGCGCCCGACCTCGGCAAGCTCACACCACCAGACCTCCCCGCGCGCCGGAAGTGCGGTCACGAGGCGCCCGCTGCCCTACGGAACGAGGCGAGGTCGCCCCACTCGTCCTCCGCGGCGAGTGGGAAGCGGTCGTATGCGGCATAGGCGGCGTCGAGCTCGGCCGCGCGATTGCGGGCCAGGAGCGCGCCGAGCGCCTCGTCGATGAGCGCGGAATCCGTCAGCTCCGAACGAGCTTGTCGCGCCCTGGCGAGCAGTTGCTCGTCGACCGTCGTGCTGACCCGCACACGTGCCATGCCATAATTATACCACAGATGTGCCATAGACTCGCAGTGGTTTGCCCCTGCTCCCTCCTTTTGTCAGATGCTGCTCCCGAACGCGCGTCCGCGCCTCGTTCGACTCGAGCGCTGCGGGGGCCTGTCTCGGAACCGGCGTCTCGAACGTCGTGACCGCATAGCGGCAGGACGAGCCGCGCCGACGGCGAAACCCGGCTCGTATGCCACAGCGCGACGAAGAGAGCCTGATCGAGGACATGCGTGCGACGATCCGTGCCGATCGCGAGCGCGCAGCAGCGCGTGCGCCCAAGGCGGCGGTGCCGCAGCCGGCGGCGCCTGCGCCACGGGATTCGCCCGCGGAGCCCGGCAAGAGCCGGCTGCGCCGCCTGCTCCGCGGGTAGCACGCAAGGCTAGGCTCCGAGGGTGACGGAGCATGCTGCCGGCGCCCGGCGCCCGCGCCCCAGGACGATCCTCGCCGCGCTGACCTTCGCGGGGCTCTCGTACGCGCTGCAGCAGACGATGGTGCTGCCCGCCCTGCCCGTGCTCCGCGAGGATCTCCACACGAGCACGACCTGGGTCACCTGGGTCTTCACCGGGTTCATGCTCGTGGGCGCGGTCGCGACGCCGATCCTGGGAAAGCTCGGCGACCAGTTCGGGAAAAACCGGCTGCTCGTGATCGCCCTCTCCGTCTTCACCGTCGGCTGCGTGCTCGCCATCTTCGCCTGGAACATCTGGTCGCTGATCGGCGCGCGCGCGATCCAGGGGGTCAGCGGGGCCGTCTTCCCGCTCGCCTTCGCGATCATCAAGGACGAGTTTCCCCCGGAGAAGGTCGGGACGGCCGTCGGCGTCGTCTCGTCGGTGTTCGGGATTGGCGGCGGCCTGGGGGTCGTCCTCTCGGGCGTTCTGGTCGATCACCTGTCGTGGCGGTGGGTCTTCG
>JANMWV010000261.1:0-2122 GCA_031394165.1 Actinomycetes bacterium | reverse complement strand
ACCGAGCATCGCGAGGACACCGTCGATCTTGCTGAGCTGCTCGAGCGATTGCGCGCAACGCTCGTGCAAGGGCTCGTCTCGGGCACGGAAGTGACGGCCGAGCTGGAGCACGTCGAGCTCGAAGGTCAGCGCGCGACGGCGCTCGCGCTTGTCTTCAGCGAGCTGCTCGGCAACGCGCTCGAACATGGCGGCCGGCACGTGTCGGTCACGCTCGCGCGGCGGGACGACTTGGCCGTGCTCTCTGTCTCGGACGACGGCGACGGGATGGCCGGTTCGCCGGAGGGCACGGGCCTGTCGATCGTCCGCGCTCTCGCGGGCGACGAGCTCGGCGGCTCGCTCGCTCTCGTCGACGACGCCGGTCTTCGCGTCGAGGTCGTCTTCCCCGCATGAGCCCTGATACGGAGCTCGAGCGGTACACGTTCGTCCTTCTGCGCCGGCCGGAGAATGCGCCGGAGTTGCTCGATGCGGAGCTCGACGCCTTGCAGGAGGGCCACCTCGCGCACCTGGCCGACCTTCGCGCGGACGGGGTGCTCGTCGCGGCTGGTCCGTTCACCGATCAGGCTGACGAGTCCTGGCGGGGGTTCTGCCTCTACCGGACGGGGCTCGAGGAGACCCGTGTGCTTGCCGAAGCGGACCCGTCTGTGCGGGCGGGCCGGCTCGTAGTCGACGTGATGACGTGGTGGACGCCGCCCGGGGCGATCGTTACCCCACCCGGCGGCTGAAGTGGCAGGCACTATGGTCGACGTGGTGGCAGCGCGCATTCTTGTCGCTGAGGACGAGACGATCATCCGGCTCGACCTGAAAGCGATGCTCGAACGCGCCGGCTTCGAGGTGTGCGCCGAGGCGCGCGACGGGGACGAGGCAGTGCGGCTTGCGCGCACGATGGAGCCCGATCTCGCGTTGCTCGACGTCAAGATGCCGAAGCTCGACGGCATTGAAGCCGCGCGGCAGATCCTCGGCGAGCGCCCGATCCCGATCGTGATGGTCACGGCGTACGGCGAGCAGGAGCTCGTCTCGCGCGCGGTCGAGGCCGGCGTCTTCGGCTACCTCGTCAAGCCGTTCCGTGAGACCGATTTGTTGCCCGCGATCGAGACCGCCCGCGCGCGCCACGCCGAGCTCGTCGAGCTGCGACAAGAGGCCGAGTCGCTCGCCGACGCGCTTGCCGCGCGGAAGGCGATCGAGCGCGCGAAGGGCCTTTTGATGGAGCGCGACGGGCTCAGCGAGCAGGATGCGTACGCGCGGTTGCGCAAGGCGAGCCAGGTTTCCGGCCGCCCGCTGCGGGTTGTTGCGGAGGCGCTAATCGCGACGCTCGCGCCCCCGTCGTGATCCTGCGCGTCGCCCAGGCGCTTGCGATCGGGCTTGTCGTCGCGCTGCTCGGGCTGCTGACGTGGCGGGTCGTTCGACACGACTCCGGCGCGAAGCTCATCGACGACATCGCCGCCGGCAAGCACCCGGCTGCACCTGAGTTTCGCCTGCACCCGATCTGGCCGAGCACGCTCGGCGCGTCGAGTCGGCTGAGCGCCGCGGTCGCGCACGGTGCGGTGACGGTCGCCGATCTGGCCGGCAGGGCGACCGTTGTCAACGTTTTCGCATCGTGGTGCGCGCCGTGCAAGGACGAGGCGCCGCTCTTCTCGGCGGCGGCGCGCAAGTACGCGGGGCGCATCCAGTTCGTCTCGCTCGACTACCAGGATTTCGACGGAGACGGCCGCGCGTTCCTGCGCCGCTACGGCAGCACCTACCCGGCGTTGCACGACGGCAACGGGCACGCGTCCCACCGCTGGGGGGTGACCGGCGTGCCCGAGACCTACGTGCTCGACCCAAGCGGCCACATCATCCGTCACGCGCCGGGCGCGGTCGGCAAGCGCGAGCTGCAGCCGCTGCTCGCGGCGGCTCTAGCCTCCGGCTAGGCCGGCGGGAATCGCGCCCAGCTGTTGCAGGCGCATCGTGACTGCGTGATCCGCTACGAACGGGCCAGGAGGCGGGATTCCTCGCCGCGGCGGCGCGTGCGTGCGGCGTAGGCGAACGCGGCGGCGAGCAGCGCGAACGGGCCTGCGATCACGAGCGCGTACAGCACCGCCGCGCCCTCCCAGGCCAGGATGCGCCCGGCCTGGTCGAGGATCCG
>JANMWV010000237.1:0-2722 GCA_031394165.1 Actinomycetes bacterium | reverse complement strand
CAATGGTCGGCCACCGACAGGAGCGTGTTCGCGTCGGGCGGCAGGTAGACGCGGATGATCTCCGCCTTCTTGTTCGCGACGTGGTCGATGAAGCCGGGATCCTGGTGCGAGAAGCCGTTGTGGTCCTGGCGCCAGACGTGCGACGAGAGCAGGTAGTTCAGCGACGCGACCGGCCGGCGCCACGGGATGTCGCGCGTCACCTTCAACCATTTCGCATGCTGGTTGAACATCGAGTCGACGATGTGGATGAACGCCTCGTAGCAGTTGAACAGGCCGTGCCTGCCCGTCAGCAGGTAGCCCTCCAGCCAGCCCTGGCACAGGTGCTCCGACAGGACCTCCAGCACGCGCCCGTCGGGAGCCAGATGGTCGTCGGTGGGCCTGGTCTCGGCGTCCCACGCGCGGTCGGTCACGGCGAAGACGTCGCCGAGGCGGTTGGACGCCGTCTCGTCCGGGCCGAACAGACGGAAGCTCTCGCCGTTGCGGGCGATCACGTCCCGCAGGAAGCCGCCGAGCACCCGGGTCGCCTCGCTCGACGTGCTACCCGGTTCCGTCACCGCGACCGCGTAGTCGCGGAAGTCCGGCAGCTCGAGGTCGCGCAGGAGGAGGCCGCCGTTTGCGTGCGGGTTCGCGCTCATGCGCCGGTCGCCGCGGGGCGCGAGCTCGGCAAGCTCGGCGACGAGCCGGCCCTCC
Source organism: Actinomycetes bacterium (assembly GCA_031394165.1). Lineage (GTDB taxonomy): Bacteria > Actinomycetota > Thermoleophilia > Gaiellales > Gaiellaceae > Palsa-739. Next base: position 2,032 of record JANMWV010000237.1, on the reverse strand, counting down.
GCGTCGAACAGCTCTTCCGGTCGATAGCTGCGCAGCCAGTCCTCGAGGATCAGCAGATGCTCCGGGTTCTCCCGCGCGCCGGCAACAGGCACCTGGTGCGATCGCCACGTGCCCTCGACCTGGACGCCGTCGACCTGCTTCGGGCACGTCCAGCCCTTCGGTGTGCGCAGCACGATCATCGGCCACTGGGGACGCAGCGTCACCCCGTCGTCTCGCGCGGCGCGCTGCGCCTCCGCGATTCCGTCGAGCGCCTCGTCGAAGGCAGCCGCCAGCGCCTGATGCACGACGGCGGGCTCGTCGCCGGCCACGATCAGCGGCCGCCAGCCGTACCCCTCGAGCAACGCGATCAGCTCGGACTCCGGGATGCGTGCGAGCACGGTGGGGTTCGCGATCTTGTAGCCGTTCAGATGGAGGATGGGGAGGACGGCGCCGTCGGTGCGCGGGTTCAGGAACTTGTTCGAATGCCAGCTCGTCGCGAGCGGCCCCGTTTCTGCCTCACCGTCGCCGACGACGCACGCGACGAGCAGGTCGGGGTTGTCGAACGCCGCGCCGAATGCGTGGGCGAGCGCGTAGCCGAGCTCGCCGCCCTCGTGGATCGAGCCCGGCGTCTCGGGCGCGACGTGGCTCGGGATGCCGCCCGGGAACGAGAACTGACGGAACAGCCTGCGCAGGCCCTCCTCGTCCTCGCCGATCGTCGAGTAGACCTCGCTGTACGTTCCTTCGAGGTACGCGTTCGCGACGAGGCCCGGCCCTCCGTGCCCGGGGCCTGTGACGTAGATCGCGCTCAGGTCACGGGCGCGGATCGCACGATTCAGATGCGCGTAGACGAGATTCAGTCCCGGTGTCGTGCCGAAATGGCCGAGCAGGCGCGGCTTGACGTGCTCGGGCCGAAGTCGTTCGCGCAGCAGCGGGTTGTCCAGCAGGTAGATCTGTCCGACGGAGAGGTAGTTCGCTGCACGCCAGTAGGCGTCGATCAGGCGGAGCTCGTCTTCCGAGAGCGTCGCAGGGAGGCGGTTCACCCTTCGATGGTATGGCCGTTCCGGAGCCCCGGTGGAAGAAGTGACGGGTCGATGTGGATACTGGGGCGCGTCCACGAGAAGACGTCGTCGGCGATCCGCGGCGGACCTGCGAGGTGGTCGTGCCAGGCGACTGCGCGCTGCCAGAGCTCCGACTCCTCGAGCAGTGCTTCCAGGGCGCCGGCGCCGAGCTCCGACTCGAAGATGAAGACGGCCTCCGAGGCGGTCAGGAAGACCTGGTGCCGGTCGAGGCCGAGGGCCTCCGGGTCGAAGGGCGGGCCGTCGGCGAGCAGTGCCCGGACGGCCTCGTGCGACTCCTCGTGGAGCGGCAGGATGATCGCGAGCCGGCGGCGGCCTTCGCTACCCAGCTGCATGGCCGCGAGGCGCTCGGCGATCTCTGCGACGACGCCGGACTGCGCAACGCTCGCGATCGCGAGCGTCTCGCCGGTGCGGGGCGCCAGCACGAGGCACGGGCGGCCGTCGATGCGCTCCTCGGGAGAGCGGCCGATGCGGATCTCCGAGAGATAGTCGTACGCGATCTCCCGCGAGGCCGGCTCCGAGCCCGACATTCCGTCGAGTCGCACGGCGCGCGGCAGCAACTCGAGCTTGCCACGTGCCAGCGGCTTGTGGCCCTCCCGCCAGACGACTCCATAGGTCGTACGCATGGATGGATGATCGTCAAGAGCGGGGCGCATGCCATCCGGCGAGGCGCGGAGCCGGGCTGCGGGAAACCCACACGTCGACGGCGAACGGGCCGGCGTGAGCCGGCCCGCTGGTCGTCGGATGCCTCGTCGCGCTAGGCGACGATCACGGTCAGCTTGAGGACGTTGTCCTCGCCGATCGTCTTGATTCCCTTCGAGTAGTCCTCGCCGGCCTTCGTCGTGAAGTGATAGACGCCGGGCTTGGTGAGCGTGACCTTCAGCGGCCCGCTCATCATGTGGCCGAGGGTCGGATGGGCGATCCGCAGCGAAGGGCCGCTCGTCAGGATGAGCGTGTGCGGCATGACGTCGGTGTTC
>JANMWV010000192.1:0-7257 GCA_031394165.1 Actinomycetes bacterium | reverse complement strand
GGAGGCGACGCTGCGCGGCATGGAGCTCGCTGTCGGCGCAGGCTTCGACGTGCAGGTCGTCGCGCTCGCGAAGGGAACGGATCCCGCCGACGATCCGCAGGCGTTCGAGGCGCAGCTCGCGAAGCCCGTCAGCTATCCGGTGCACCGCGTGCGGCTGTTGCACGAGCGCGCGCGCGATCCGCAGCAGGGCTTCGCGACGATTCAGGCGTTTCTCGGAGCGATGGACGACTCGCCCGAGCGGCAGGACGCGGAGAAGCTCGCCGCCGATCTGCTCGGCCTCACGCGCGAGACCGCGGCCGGACTCGCGCCGCGCCGGCGCCTCGGCATGCGCAGTGAGACGATCTCGCCGAAGCTGATCGACGCGCGCTGGCGCCTCGAGCGGAACGCGCTCGCCGGCGTCTTCGAGTTTCCGCAGCTGGTCGAGTGGCTGAAGAATCTCGGCTCGGGCAAGTTCGTCGACGAGGAACACCGGCGGCTGGCGGAGCAGCTGATCGCCGGGACGTTCGCGACCGATGCGGACGTCGAGTTGCGCGCCGACCTCGCCGGGCGCGTCGAGACCGAGGCGATCAGCCTCGAAGTCGCGAAGCAGTTGATCCTGCGCGTGCGCGAGCGGAGCCTCCAGGACGAGGTGCGCGTGGCCCCGCCCGAGAAGCGCAAGGCGCTCGCGGAGACGCTGCAGGGGATTCGGGCGGACATCGAGCTCCTGGTCGGCTCGGTCGAGACGCCGACTCGGTAGTGGTTTGACCGGGGACGTTGCCCGGTTCCTGGGTCGTGAGCACCAAGCCAGAGGCCGCGATCGGGCGCGTTCAAGGCTGGTTGCCTTGACAAGCCCGAGCGTGGACTCTGGCGCAGCGTGATCGCGGGCCAGGGGCCCGGCGAACGTTGCCGGTCAGACCACTAACCCCGCGGCCGGGCTACAATTGCGCCGCTTGAGCACTGCCGATCCCCGGTAGCTCAATTGGCAGAGCATCCGGCTGTTAACCGGAGGGTTGTTGGTTCGAGTCCAACCCGGGGAGTTTCTGAAAGGAAACGACCGCCAGTCCGTCGGAAACCTTGCGCCGCTCCGCACAAAGGGCGATACTCGCGCGCATGAGGCGGGTTGCACTTGTCGCGCTCGTTGCGCTCGTTGCGCTCGTTGCGCTCGTTGCGACGGCGTCCGCCGACGCCGGCACCGTCGTGAAGACGGCCTTCAATGCGACGCTCAACGCGACGGTCCTCGTCGATGGGAGGGGCATGACGCTCTACCTCTTCGCGGAGGACATCCGGAACCAGTCGTCCTGCGATAACGACCCGGTCTTCCACTGCTCCAAGCTCTACCCGCCGCTGACGAGCGCGGGTGCGCCGCATGCCGGCGCAGGCGTCAAGGCATCGCTGCTCGGCACGACGAAGAGGACAGACGGCCGGACGCAGGTGACGTATGCCGGCCATCCGCTCTATACGTTCCACGGCGGCTTCGGACGCGCGGCCGACCGCAAGCCCGGCGACGCAAACGGACAGAGCTGGAACAGCTCCTGGTGGGTCGTCTCGGCCACAGGCGCGGCGATCAAGAAGCACTAGCCGGGGCGCACCCGGCGCGGTCGTCGGCGGCTAGGGCAGTTGCCAGAACGTGCCGTTGAGCCCGAGCCGGTCGAGGATCGCTTGGTTCTGCTCGCGTGTGTGTGGCCGCCACTGCGGGGGGAGCCGGTCGCCCCACCAGGCGTGCGACAGCTCTCTCAGCTTCGCGATCGAGATGGTCGCGCCCGGGGCGCGGCCGGCGAGCCAGCGCTCGATGTGCTCTTCCGACCGGAAGAGATTCATGGTGCTTCAGGTGAAGACGATGTCGTCCCACCAGCGCGCGGCCGGGACGAGGCAGTGAAAGAGCAAGCTCTCGTCATCCGGCCGCTCGTCGCGTATCTCGACCGCGAGCGGCTTCCCGCAGTCCGGGCAAGAGGCGTGAATCACCCCGTCGGCATGGAGCGCCGCGCAGATCCCCAAGGCGTCCCACGCGCAGTTGCCGTACCACCAGCGGCCGTCAGCCTCGACGCGGTACGCGGTCGGGACCGCCGAGAACGGGTTCGCCATCCGCAGCTCGGCCGTCGCAGGGTTCAGCACCAGCGCGTGCGCGTCGTGCAGCCGTTGCCACGAAAGGCCAACGTCGCTCGCCGTGAGCTCCGCCGCCTCGCCGACCTCCGTCGCAGTCGGCGCTCGGCCCAGCTCGACGAACAGCCCGTAGGTGATTGCTCGTACATGCAGATCGCCGTCGTCCACCTCGGCAATCTCTCACCAAACACGGCTCGCGTCCACGCAGAGATCACTCCTTGTGGGGTGAGAGCGCCTCTCGCCGGTTCCGATGCCGGACGCATATGCGCAAACTCATCCTCATCGGATTCATCGCGGCCCTCGCCATGAGCGTCGTCGTTCTGCCCGGGATCGCCTCTGCCGGTGTTGCCCCTAGCGCGGTCGCCTCGACGCAGGGCTCCAGCTGGACGTCGGATGCGAACAAGGTCTGTGTGGTCTGGCTCGCCAAAGCGAAGAAGTTGTTCGCCACACCCGTCAAGCCGTCGGGGCTCTACAAGTTCGCGGTCAGCGCGAAGAACCTCGAGAGCCAGGAGCTCGCTGTGCTCGCGAAGATTCCGAGTCCGCCCGCGGCCGGTGCGCACGCGCTCAGCGTGATGCACGCCGACATCGTCGAAGTCTCGTCCGCCATCAGCGCGGCGGACCGCGGCGACAGCGCGTCGTTCATCCGGATCCTCAAGCTGTACCTGAACGACCACCGGTCGAAGGCTGCCTTCGCAGCCGCCGGTGCGAAGCAGTGCGGCTGAGGGCTCGAACCGCATCGCTGCGGGCGCCGGCAGGCGCCCGCAGCGAGCAACCGCCTATTTGACGGTGAACTTGCCCTTCATCCCGGCGGGGGCGTGACCCGCCACGGTGCAGATGTACGTGTACGAGCCCGCCTTCAGCGTGACCGTCAGCTTGGCGGTCTTGCCCGGCTTGAGCAAGGCTGTCTTCTTGCCGGCGATCTTGAAGTCGTGCGGCAGCTTGCACTTGTTCGCGACCGTGAAGACGACCGCTCCCGCGTGTGCCGTCTTCGTCGACAGCACGAACTTGAACTCGGACATCTTGACGGTCACCGGCGCGGCCGCAAGCGCCGATCCCGCGAGCACCGCGCTGACGACTGCCACGAGCGCGAGAGCAATAAGACGAGGACCAATCTTGGACTGGCGCAAGGTACAACCCCTTCTTCGAGCGATTCGGCACGATCGTCAACTCGACCGGCCCGTCGCCACGGAGCCTATCTGAGTCGATCAGACGGCTCAGCCCGACATCCACGCCGTACGGCTCTGCGGCTACCCTCCCGCGCGTGAGCGAACGCTTCGACGAGCTGTGCGAACGCCTGGGCGAGATCCACGATCTCGAGAAGGCGGCCGGCCTCCTCTCCTGGGACGAGGAGACGAAGATGCCGCCGACGGGCGCCGACGCGCGGGCGGAGCAGCGCGCGACGCTCAACCGCTTCGCACATGACCTCCAGGTGTCGGCCGAGCTCGGCGAGCTGCTCGAGGAGCTCGCGCCGGCGGAGGAGGAGTACGGCCACGACTCGTTCGAGGCGAGTCTCGTGCGGGTCGCGCGACGCGACTACGACAAGGCGGTGCGCGTCCCCTCCGAGTTGCGCGCCGAGCTGACGCGCGCCGGCTCATTCGGGTACCGCGCCTGGCTGCACGCGCGCGAGCAGGAGGACTACTCGATCATGCTCCCGCACCTCGAGCACAACCTCGATCTGCGGCGGCAGTATATCGCCTGCTTCGAGCCGGAGGGCGACCCGTACGACGTGCTGCTCGACGATTACGAGCCGGGGATGAGGACGGCCGAGGTGGAGCCGATCTTCGACCAGCTCAAGGCGGCGCTCGTGCCGCTCATCGGCGCCATGGATGGCGCGCGCCCGGTCGACGACTCGTGCCTGCACGGCCGCTTCCCGCGCAGCGCGCAGCGACACTTTTCGCTCGGGATCCTCGAGCGCTGGGGCATGGACCGCGCGTCGTGGCGGCTCGACGGCACCGTCCATCCCTTCGCGACCTCGATGTCGCCCACCGACATTCGGCTGACGACGAACTTCCACGAGGACAGCCTCCACGGAGTCCTCTCGTGCCTGCACGAGTTCGGCCACGGCATCTACGAGCGCCAGGTCGACCCGCGGTTCACGCGCTCACCGCTCGCGCACGGCGTCTCGGCCGCATTCCACGAGTCGCAGAGCCGCATGTGGGAGAACCTCGTCGGCCGCAACATCGCGACCTGGCGGTTCTTCTATCCGGCGCTCCAGCAGGCGTTTCCCGACAACTTCGCGCAGGTCGAGCTCGAGGACTTCCACCGCGCGCTGAACAAGGTGCAGCCCTCGCTCCGCCGCGTCGACGCAGACGAGGTGACGTACTGCCTGCACATCATCCTGCGTTTCGAGCTCGAGCGGGACATGCTGAGCGGCGCCATCTCGCTCGCCGACCTGCCCGACGCCTTCGACGCGAAGATGCGTGAGTACCTCGGGCTCCAGCCGCCGGACGTCTCGCACGGGGTGCTCCAGGACGTCCACTGGTCGGACATGAGCTTCGGCTACTTCCCGACGTACGCGCTCGGGAACGTCGTGTCGGTGCAGCTGTGGGAGCGTGCGCAGGCGGACCTCGGCGACCTCGACGAGCAGTTCGAGCGCGGCGAGTTCGGGCTGCTGCGCGAGTGGCTGCGCGAGAACGTCCACCGGCACGGGCGCGCCTTCACACCGCAGGAGCTGCTGCAGCGCGTGACCGGCTCCGGGATGGACGCTGCGCCGTACCTCGGCTACCTCGAGCGCAAGCTCGGGGAGCTCTTCGGCGCCGCAGTCGCGTAGTCCGCGAGGTTCTCGAGGTTGCTAGTGCTCGTGGCAGCGGCAGACGCGCTCGCCGAGCCGCCTGCGCTCGTACGTGAGGCCGCAGCGTGCGCACGTGGGCGGGAGCACCTGCGCCTTGACCAGCAGAGCGCGCATCAGGGTCGCCCACAGGAGCACGTACACGATCAGGATCGGGCCGCTCATACCGCTCCTTATCGGCGGGAATGGGCCGAACATTTACCCCCGATGACCGTTCTGCCCAGGCGGCTTCGATAAGATTGGACGCGTGAGCTGGCTCTACATCGCCCTGCTCGCGCTGGCAGTCGCGGTCGTTGTCGGCGCGGAGTGGCCGCGGCTGGAGTCGCGCCTGGGCGCCCGAGTCGGGCCCGATGCCCGCCGCAGGCGCGACCGCGAGAAGCGGAAGGCGACGCTCCGGGTCGTGCCGAACGACGCGGACGACTTCGCGGCCAGCGTCGAGCGCGACCTCGCCCAGTTGCCGACGATCGAGGAGACGGACCGCCGGAACTAGCGAACGGTGACGGTCGTTCGCAGCGTGCGCGTGTTCGGGAGGATCGGGCCGACGTCCTCCATGTTCTTCGACTCCTGGTAGTCGGAGACCTTGAGGAGCACCGTGTGCGAGCCCGCGGTTACGCTCCGGTCGACGGAGACGATGCCGCGATCGTAGTCGGCGGTGTGCGGTTGTCCGTCGACGGTGATGTGGATCGACGCCGGATCGACGCCGGAGCCGCGGTCGCCGACCGCGAAGCGAATCCGCTGGCCCCTTGCGACCGTTCGCGAGATCAACCGCGCGGTAGGCGGTGTCGTGTCGTTCGTCCAGACGCGAAACGTGAAACGGCCGGGTGCGAAGCGCGTCGGCGTGTCGAAGACGAAGTCGTACGCGCCGGGGAGCGGGAGGATGGCGCCCACCGCCGGGACCGTCTGCCCGTAGTTCTGGTACGGGTTGATGTTCGCCGGGAGACCGGCAGGGCCGACGAGCCGGTTCTCGTCGCCGGCGACGACGAGGCGCGGCGAGACGCGCATCCCGGCCGCGTGGCTCACGACGACGGCCCCGAAGTTGAAGAGCGGCCTGTTCGCCACGAAACGGAAGACCTGCTCCGGGCCGGAGAGATCGAGCGGCACGGCGACGGCGAGGGGGGTGCTCGATTCGGGATAGCGGTACGACGAGACGAGCGCCTGCTTCCCCTTCGTGTTCCCGTGGTAGAGGCCCGGTCCGGGTATCAGCGTGTGCGGCTCACGGCCGAGCTTGGGCGACGTGACCCGGAACCAGAACGGCACGCGGCGAATGTCGGTGCCGCGCGTGAGCACGACGAATCCGGTCGCTTCGCCCTCTGCGACAACCGCGGCCGTCGTCAGCGTCACCGTGACCGGCGTGCCCGGCACCACGGTCGGTGTTGCGGTGAGGACGGCGCCGTTGGGCATCGACTGCGGCGCGACCGACACCGTCCACGGGGCGGGGCCACCGCCGGCGTCGGCGACGTCGAGCGTGCGGGTCACCGTCTGTCCGGCCTGGGCAAACCCGAACGTGAGGCCGGTCGGCGCGACGAAGACGAGTGGATTGTCGGCGCGCACGACGTTGATGCGGCCGCCGCCCTCGCGCGTCGAGGCGGCCTCCTTGGCGCCGGCGAAGCTCCGGACGACGTCGCCCGTCGTCTCGAGTGCCGACTTGACCTGGGCGACCGTCCAGGTCGGGTGGCGCTCTTTCAGGAGCGCCGCGGCGCCGGCGACGTGCGGCGCCGCCATGCTCGTGCCGCTCCAGTCGTGGTCCGACCATGTGTTGCGCGGCAGCGACGAGAGGATGTCGAGGCCGGGCGCGGTCACGTCGGGCTTCATCTGGAGCGAGATCGGCGTCGGCCCCGTCGAGGAGAAGCTGGCGATCACGTCCGCCGGGCCGTTGTCGCCCTCCGACGAGGCGGCGACCGAGATGGCCTGCAGCGCGTTCGCCGGCGAGCTGACCGAGCCGCCGCCCGGGCCGTCGTTCCCGGCGGCCACGACCGGGATCACTCCGGCGTCGGCGGCGTGGTCGAGCGCGGCGACGACGATGTCCCGTGTCGGCTCCACCTCGGGCTCGCCCAGTGAGAGGTTGATCACGTCCATGCCGTCCTTCACGGCGGCCTCGATGCCGGCGACGATCTCGGGCGAGTTGCCGTCGAGCCCGAAGTTGTCGGTCGGGACGGTCAGCACCTTGTAGTTGCCGAGGTACGCGTCGGGTGCGATCCCCGAGACCTTGAACTTGCCGCTGGCGATCGTCGCGAGTGTGTCGTGATTGCCGGCGGCGATGCCTGCGACGTTGGTCGCGTGCTCGGAGTTCTGCGGGTCGAACGGCGTGTTCGCGTACTTCCAGACCGGCGTCGCGGGCGCGAACGCGCGGGCGACGATCACCTTCGCCGACGTGAACGCGGTGTTTCCCT
>JANMWV010000112.1:0-18230 GCA_031394165.1 Actinomycetes bacterium | reverse complement strand
CCTCTCGATCCCGCCTGGATAACGGGAAGGAGGGCCAGGATCCGCCACGGGCCCCTCACAGAACCTTTACGGTCCGCTCAATCGCGGGTCACGACCCAGGCCGATACTCTGATCAACGTGCGGCGGACAGTCGTCATCTGTGCTCTCCTGGCCGCGCTTGCGGTGCCCGCGGCCGGCCTGGCCGTACACCTCGCGCCGGGTGACGGCACGCTTGTCGTTCAGAACGGGACCGCGCCACGCGGCACGCCGGTCGTGACGCTCGTGATTCGCGGCGCGGCCATCGGCCACATCTCCGGGTTCGGCACCCTCGTGATCGACGATCTGACACCCGCCGACGGCTCGTCGCCCGAGGTGACCGGCGCGATCTGGCGCAGGGACAGCGGCGATACGGCGACGAAGTGGGGCGGTACGGACTTTCGGTTCCGTGCCGTCGGGGGCGTCTACAAGATCACCGTCTACGGCGCGGGTGTCGACCTCGTCGCGAGCGGGCACGGCAACGTGATCCTCGCCGGCTCGCCCGACACTCCGACGCGCGACGGGCAGTACTCCTTGAACGGCGGCGATTTCCGGTCGCTGCCCGCGTCGCCGACGAAGCCGCTCGCGATCGGCGTGCCGACGTCCGCGACGGGCTAGGCAAGCTGATGGCAGCGAAGCCGCAGTTGGTGCTCGTCGTCGAAGACGAAGCCTCGATTGCGTCGTTCGTCGCCGCCTATCTCAAGAACGCCGGGTACGCCGTGCGTACGACGGCGAGTGGGGCGGAGGCGCTGAAGCTCGTCGCGTCGGAGAAGCCGGCGCTCGTCGTCCTCGACCTGATGCTGCCCGACATGGACGGCGTCGAGGTGTGCAAGCGCATCCGGCAGAACACGGATCTCCCGGTGCTGATGCTCACCGCGCGGGACGAGGACGTCGACAAGATCATCGGACTCGAGGTCGGCGCCGACGACTACATGACGAAGCCGTTCAACCCCCGCGAGCTCGTCGCGCGTGTGCGCGCGATCCTGCGCCGTGCGACGACGGAGCGCCAGAAGGGTGAGAGCGCAGTGCTGGTGCACGGCGATCTCACCATCGACGCCGGACGCCGTGAGGCGCGCGTCGGCGAGCAGGAGATCCAGCTCGCGCCGAAAGAATTCGATCTGCTGTGGGAACTGCTCGACCATCGGGGGCTCGTGCTGACCCGCGACCAGCTCCTCGAGCGCGTCTGGGGCTACACGTTCGCGGGCGATACACGCACCGTTGACGTGCACGTTCGCCAGCTCCGCCGGAAGCTCGGCGACGCCTCGCCGATCGTCACGGTCTGGGGCGTCGGCTACAAAGTAAGCCCGGCGCGCGAACACACACCGGCCTAGCGAGTAGGCTCGCGCCGTGCTCGGGTCGCTGCGCTTTCGGCTGCCGGCGCTCTTCCTGCTCGGTGTCGTTCTCTCCGGGCTGGTGGCGTCGCTCATCGCGATCCGGTTCTTCCAGTCGTATACGCACTCGCGCGCCGTCGATGAGCTGCGCTCCGAGTCCGTCGGCATCGTGCGGCTCTACGCACGGCAGGCGGGAGCAGCGACGGTACCGCTCGCCAGCCTGCAGAACGCGATCGGGGGCGACCGTATTTACTACGTGCCTGCGTTCCCCGGCGCGCTGCTCCTTCAGCCGGTGCCGCGGCTGCCGGCGAACACGGTCGACATCTCGGCGTTGAAGAGCCACGGCGCGCGAACGCTGGACCTGCGCGTGCGCGGGCGCGACTATCTCGCCGTGGCCCAGCCGCTCTATCTCGGGGAGGGGCAGTCGGCACAGCTCTTCGGGGCGATCGTCGTCGCGAAGCCGATGTCGCAGTTGCGCAGCCGCTCGATCACGCTGATCGAGCGGCTCGCGCTCGCGTTCGGCGGCGGCGTGATCGTCGCCGGGCTGCTAGGCGTCTATCTCACGCGCCGGATCACGCGGCCGTTGCTCGCGCTCTCGCGGGCAGCCGACGAGGTCGCGGGCGGGCACTACGGCGTCGAGGTGCCGAAGTTACGCGGCAGCGACGAGATTGCGCAGCTCGCGGCGCGCTTCGGCGACATGGCCGCCAAGCTCTCCGAGTCGGAAGCGCTCTCGCGCAACTTCCTGATGTCGGTCTCGCACGAGCTGCGCACGCCGCTCACCGCGATACGCGGCCACGTCGCTGCGTTGCGCGAAGGCGTGATCGACGACGCCGCGATGCAGGAGGCGTCGCTCGGCGTGATCGGCGAGGAGGCGATGAGGCTCGAGCGTCTCGTGGGCGACGTGCTCGACCTCGCCAAGCTCGACGCGCACCGCTTCACCGTGCTCCACGAGGAGGTCGACATGGGACAGTTGTGCGAGCGCGCCTACGCGGCGTTCGCCGAGGTTGCGCGCAAGCGTGTCATGGAGTACCGCCTCGACATTCGCGCGCAGCCGGTGATCGTCACCGACGGCGACCGCGTGCTCCAGATCATCTCGAACCTCCTGTCGAACGCGTTCCGGTGGACGCCGGAAGGAGGCTGCGTCGAGCTCGCGCTGTCGGAGGGCGCGGGCTGGGTGTCGGTTGTCGTCTCGGACAGTGGTCCCGGGATCACCGCAGAGGAGCGCGACCGGATCTTCCGGCCGTTCTGGTCGCGCGACGGCGGTGGCACCGGGCTCGGACTGGCGATTGCGCGGGAGCTTGCGGTCGCACTCGGCGGAAGACTGGACGTGCGCAGCGAGCCGGGACTCGGCAGCCGCTTCGAGCTCGAGCTGCCGGCGAAGCGTCCGGACGAGAGTTAGCCGGTCTGTTTTCCCGGGCCGAGCTGCTCGGACCGGTGCTCTTCGATGCGATAGACCGTTGCGCCGCTCGACTGCTTCGTGATGTGCTCCTCGATGCGTGCGAGCCGCTGGTCGACGCCGCGCCAACCGGACGAGACGAGATCCACGAGCAGCGCAAGGTCATCGACTCGTGCGTGGCGCTCGGCGAGGAGGTCGCCTTCGACGCGCTCGAGCCGACGGAGCAGCTGATTCATCAGCCCGCGCACTTCGGCGAGGTGGCGGGCCACCGGAAGCACCTGCGCGCGGAGGCCGTCCTGCACAGCGTCGCCGACACGGGCCGGCAGGGTCGACTCGAGCTCGGCGGCCGCGGCGGCCAGCGCTTCGACCTGGTCGCGCGCGCGCTCGAAGGCGGCGTCGACCTGTGCGGGCTCGACGCGGTCCTGAGCAGCTGCCTCGATCCGCGCCTGGGCGCGGGCAATCGCTTCGGCGTCCATCGCCGACGACGTTACCGTGGCGGTCGGATGGACGTCTCGGAGCTGGAGTACGTGTTGCCGCAGGAGCTGATCGCGCAGCATCCGGCGGCGCGGCGCGACGAATCGCGGCTCCTCGTCTATGAGCGAGCGACCGGTGCGATCCGCCATCGTCGGTTCTCGGAGCTGCCGGAGGAGCTGCACGGCGAGCTCACCGTCGTCAACGACACCAAGGTCGTGCCGGCGCGGATCGCGATCGAATCGCCGCGCGGCGAGGTGCTCCTGCTCGAGCGCGTCGAGGGCGACGTCTGGGAAGGGCTCGCGCGCCCGACGCGGCGGCTGAAGGCCGGCCGGCGCTACGGCCCCGTCGAGCTGATCGAGCATCTCGGCGAAGGCCGTTGGCGCTTGCGCCTCGACGGGGAGCCTGCCGGTGCGACGCCGCTGCCGCCGTATATCACGGCGCCGCTCGAGGATCCGACGCGGTATCAGACGGTGTACGCGCGCGACCCCGGCTCGGCGGCCGCGCCGACCGCGGGCCTCCACTTCACGCCGGAGCTTCTCGCACGGCTCGACGTCGAACGCGTCACGCTCCACGTCGGGCTCGACACGTTCCGGCCCGTCTCGGAAGACCGCCTTGAAGAACACGTCATTCACGGCGAGCGCTACGAGGTCGCGCCAGAAGCGTGGGAGCGGATCCGCGCCGCCGAGCGCGTGCTGGCGGTCGGCACGACGACCGTCCGTACGCTCGAGACGATCGCCGCGGGCGGCGCGCTCGCCGGGCGCACGAAGCTGTTCATCACGCCCGCCTTCGAGTTCCGCCGCGTCGATGCGTTGTTGACGAACTTCCACCTGCCGCGATCGACGCTGCTCGCGCTCGTGATGGCCTTCGCCGGCGTGGAGGAGACGCGGCGGCTCTACGAGCTCGCGGTGGAGGAGCGGTACCGCTTCTACTCCTTCGGCGATGCGATGCTGATTCTCTAGGGAGTCGTCACGCTCTCGTGAGTGGTGTACGCGTACACCTGCGGCATGCGCGTACGTACACAGGTGATGCTCGAACCCGGCCAGTACGAGTACCTCGTCGGCGAGTCGGTGCGAACCGGTCTGAGCAGGTCGGAGCTGGTGCGTCGCGCGCTCGACGAGACGTACCGCCCGGAAGCGCGGTTCCGGGTTGGCGGCTTCGACATCGGCTTCGGGATCTGGCGTGCTCCGGATGCCGCGATCGCGGCTCGCCGCATCGGCCCGCGCTGACGGCGTTACCCTCGGCGCATGAGCGCCTTCACTCTCGCCGCGACGGACGGCGCCGCACGGGCCGGCGTTCTGCACACCGCGCACGGCGATGTCCCGACGCCGGCGTTCATGCCCGTCGGCACCAAGGCGACCGTGAAGTCGGTCGATCCCGACGAGCTCCGCGCGATCGGGACGACCATGCTCCTCAGCAACACGTATCACCTGCACTTCCGCCCGGGCGAGGAGCTGATCGAAGAGCTCGGTGGCCTGCACGAGTTCATGTCGTGGGACGGGCCGATCCTCACCGACTCCGGCGGCTTCCAGGTGTTCTCCCTCCGCGACACGTTGATCGCGACCGACGACGACGGCGTGACGTTCCGCTCCGTGTACGACGGCACACCGGAGCGTTTCACGCCCGAGCTCGCGGCGAAGATCCAGGAGCGGCTCGGCTCCGACGTCGCGATGTGCCTCGACATCTGCCCGCCGTCGGGCCTCCCGCGCCCCGAGCTCGAGGAGGCGGTGCGCCGCACGACGCTCTGGGCCCGGCGGCAGCGGGACCTGCCGCGTGCTCCGGGCCAGCTCCGCTTCGCCATCACGCAGGGCGGTCTCGACGGTGAACTTCGGCAGCGCTCATCAGAAGAGCTCGTCCCACTCGACTTCGACGGCTACGCCATCGGCGGGCTGAGCGTCGGCGAGGCGCGCGACCCGATGTTCGAGGCGACGACGCTCGCGGCGTCGTTCCTCCCGGCCGCCAAACCGCGCTACTTCATGGGCATCGGCGACCCCGAGGGAGTGATCGAGGTGATCGCACGCGGCGTCGACATGTTCGACTGCGTGCTCCCGACGCGGACGGCGCGCACGGGCAGCGCGCTGACGTGGGAGGGCCGGCTCAACCTGAGGAACGCCCGCTTCGCCCGCGACCCACGTCCGCTCGACGAGGGCTGCAGCTGCCCAGCGTGCACGCGTTTCTCGCGCGCCTACATCCGCCATCTCGTCAACCAGCAGGAGATCCTTGGCCTGCGGCTGCTGAGTCTGCATAATCTCCGCTTCCTGCTCGATCTCGCCGCCGCCGCGCGCCGGGCGATCGAGCGCGGCGCGTTCGACACCTGGCGCGCCGACGCGCTTGCACGGCTCGCACCCACCCCGACTCTGGAGACTCCGTGAACAGCCCCGGCTTCCTGATCCTGATCGTCGCGTTCGGCTTTCTCTGGTTCGTGCTCATCCGCCCGCAGAAGCGGCGCCAGGTCGAGGCGGCCCGGATGCTCTCGAGCGTTCAGGTCGGCGCCGAGGTGCTGACCGCCGGTGGGATCTACGGCGAGGTCACGGAGGTCCGGGACGACGACGTGATCGTGCGCATCGCGCCGCAGCTCGAGGTGCGCGTCGCCCGCAAGGCCATTGGCGCCGTCATCCCACCCACAGAGCCGGTCGAGGAGCCTGCCGAGCCGGACGAGGCACCGACGCCGGAAGACGGCGGCTAACCTTCCCCCGCACGTGAGCGACCGGCGCAAGTACCTCCTTCTCATGGGCGCGATCGCGATCGCGCTGCTCGGCGCGGTCCTGCTCGCGGTGCCGGGCTCGCCGATCCACAAGAAGCCGACCCTCGGGCTCGACCTGCAGGGCGGCCTCGAGGTCGTCCTCAAGGCAGTGCCGCCGAAGGGCCACACGCTGACGCCGGACGACATGAACCGGTCGATCTCGATCATGCAGAACCGGATCAACAAGCTCGGCGTGTCCGAGCCGGAGATCCGCAAGCAGGGCAAGGATCAGATCGTCATCCAGATCGCCGGTATCCACGACCCAGCCGCCGCCGCGAAGCTGATCGGCAAGACGGCGCAGCTGATGCTGTTCGACTTCGAGAACGATCTGACCGGCCCCTCGGTCGATCTGAACGGCAACCCGCTCGCGACGCCGTCGCTCTACGAGCTGCTGAAGCAAGTGCAGAAGCAGGCCGCGAAGGGCACGCCGGAGGCGTACTACCTCTTCCGCACGAAGAGCGTGCAGGTGAAGTCGACGAAGAAGACGACGGTCAAGGGCAAGAACGGCAAGAAGACCACCGTGCTCAAGCCGGTGACGAAGACGGTGGTCAAGCACTCGCTCATCGGCGGCCCGGCAAACACGCAGAAGGATCTGTTGAAGCCGTTCGGCGGCAACGTCCCACCGAACGGCCAGATGCTGAACGTGCCGGCGCACACGATCGCAATCAGCTGCCAGGCGACCACCGGGTGCCTCGGCGCGCGCGCGGTCTCGCCCAGCGGGACGTACTACTACCTCGCGAAGTTCTTCCCGAACCGCAAGGCAGCCCCGGTTCCGGAGATGACCGGCGGCGACCTCGTGCTCTCGGGCACGCGCGCCGACTTCGGTCAGGGCGGCGGCCCGATCGTGACGCTCCAGTTCACGAACCACGGCTCCAACCAGTTCCAGAAGATCACGCGCGACGAGGCGCAGCGCGGCCAGACGAAGTTCGACCTCGCTGGCAAGTCGGGCGACTATTTGAATTACACGCAGCACTTCGCGATCGTGCTCGACGGCCAGCTCGAGTCGACGCCGTACATCGATTTCAAGCGCAACCCCGACGGCATCCCCGGCCCGAACGCGGAGATCGACCTCGGGCAGGGCGGCTCGATCAAGGAAGCGAAGGACCTCGCGCTCATCCTGCAGACCGGTGCGCTCCCGGTCACGTTCCAGCAGATCGAGCGCACCGACGTCTCCGCGACGCTCGGCAAGGACTCGCTGACGCAGGCGTGGCACGCCGCGCTGATCGGCCTGATCGTCGTCGCGATCTTCCTGCTGCTGCTCTACCGCTTCCTCGGGCTCGTCGCGGTGATGGGCCTCGCGATCTACGGCCTCTTCTACTACGCCGCAATTCTGCTCTTCCACGTCACGTTGACGCTCCCGGGCTTCGCAGGCCTGATCCTGACGATCGGCGTCGCGGCCGACGCGAACGTCGTCGTCTTCGAACGCATCAAGGAAGAGGTGCGCGCCGGCAAGTCCGTGCGCGCCGCGATCGCTGCCGGCTACGGCAAGGGGTTCCACACGATCCTCGACGCCAACGTCGTCACCGCGATCACCGCACTCGTGCTCTTCCTGATCGCGGTCGCCTCGGTCAAGGGCTTCGCGCTGATGCTGCTCATCGGCACCGTCATCTCGCTCGTCACCGCGGTCGCCGCAACACGCGGGCTGCTCGGCCTGCTCGCCGGCTTCCGCTGGTTCGACAACCCACGCTTCATGGGAGCACAGGGCCAGCAGACCGCCAAGTGGCTGCAGATCGACTTCATGCGCCGCCGCAGGCTCTGGTTCGCGATCTCCGGCGGGATCATCCTCGCCGGCGCGATCTCGCTCGGCGTCCGCGGCCTGAACCTCGGCATCGACTTCAAGGGCGGCACGCAGGTCACTTTCAAGACGCACAAGGGGTTCACGACCGACCAGGTTCGCACGGTCACCTCGGTCTCCGGCGAGAAGACGGCGATCGTGCAGGGGCGCGGCGCCGCGCTCGCAGGCGGGAAGTACACGCAGTGGCAGATCCGCACGCGGTCGCTAACCGGCGCGACGCAGTCGGCGCTCTCCGACGACCTGCGGACGAAGCTCGGTGCGTATGCCTCCGGCGTCAAGAACGTCTCGTCGAGCTTTGGGCACCAGATCGCCCTCGACGCGATCTGGGGAATCATCGTCTCGCTCGTCCTGATCGTGATCTACATCACGCTGCGGTTCGGAGCAAAGTACTCGATGCCGGTGATCCTCGCGATGCTGCACGACATCGTCATCACGGTCGGCGTGTACTCGATCGCGTTCAAGGAGGTCTCGGTCGCGACCGTGGCCGCGGTGCTCACCGTGCTCGGTTACTCGATCTACGACACGATCATCATCTTCGATCGCGTGCGCGAGAACGTCCCGTTGATGCGGCGCCAGCCGTTCGCGACGATCGTGAACGTCTCCCTGTGGGAGACGATTCGCCGCTCGCTGGCGACGACGTTCATCACGTTGTTGCCGATCATCGCGCTCGAGATCTTCGGCGGCGCGACGCTGAAGGACTTCGCCTTCGCGCTCATCGTCGGCGTCGCCTCCGGCGCCTACTCGTCGATCTTCATCGCGGCGCCGCTGCTCACGATGTGGAAGGAGCGGGAGCCCGAGTTCGCGAAGCGCAAGCAGTTCGCGTCGGCCGGCGACGAGATCGGGCCGACGGTCGGCGGGCGGCGCCGGGGCAAGATCAACGTCGGCACAGCTGCGCTCGAGGCGTCTGAGCAGGCGCTCGCCGCCGAGCCGACACCCGAGCTCGTCGACGTCGTCACTGCATCCCCGTCCGAGCCGGACGCGCAGGCGCGCCGCGAGAAGCGCCGCCAGCGCCGCCGCACGAGGCCGCATGGCCGCGCGCGGTAGCGAGCGGATCGTCGACGCGATCGAGGAGCTGATCCTCGAGCTGCCCGCGCGCGTGCGCGGCAGCCGGACGAAGCTCTCGGAGCAGGCGCTCGGCGCGATGCGCGCGCTCGTCGACGACCTGAACCTCGCGTCCCGCGACGAGCTCGACGAGCTCGAGCTCCGCGTCGCCCAGCTCGAGCACCGCCTGCGGCTGCTCGAGCAGTCGCGCGACGGCCTGTCGCCGGTGTCCTAGGCTTCGTCGCGGCTGCGCATCAGCCGCACCGTCGCCGTGTAGCTGACGATCGTCGCCCGCCGGAACCGCTCGGCGTCGTAGACGATGAACCAGCAGATCGCGGCGAGCGGGATCTCGGCGAACGCCGCCCGAGGCACCGCCTCCATGCGCTCGCCCGGCCCGCCTGAGGTGACGGTGTCGAACGACGCGTCGCAGAGCAGCATGGTCGCCGTCGTGCGGCTGTCACCAGCAGGACGGGGGCGACCCAGCGTGGGAGGGGGACGCGGTGGTGCCCCGGCGGCGCAGCTGAATCCATCTTGAATGTTGTACCCGCCCGACAGGTCCCGGAGCTACCCTGGCTCGGTGAGGCTGCGTCGCCCCAGGCCCGAATCGCTGCTCGCTTGGGCGGCAGCCACAGTTGGTGGAATCGGCATCGCGTCGGCGCTCACGCCCGAGATGCGCGACCGGTTCGAGCTCGTCGGCGGCGTGCTCCCCCCGGGTGGAATCGCCGCGGCGCGCGTCGGGGCACTCGCCTTCGGGCTCGCGCTCATCTGGCTCTCGCGCTCACTCGCCGGGCGACGCAGGCGCGCCTGGCAGCTCGCGGTCGTGGCCGTGCTCGCGTCGGCGATCGCCCACATGGCGAAGGGGCTCGACTTCGAGGAGGCGACAGCCTCGCTCGTGCTGCTGCTCGCGCTCCTTCGGTACCGGCGCCGCTTCGACGTCTCCGGTGACCCAGGCGCGATCCGGCCGTTGCTCGGGGTCGTCACCGCGTTCGCCGCCGCGACCGCCGTCGTGCTCGGGATCGAGCTGCACGGCGGCGAGCTGTCGTCGCGGCTGTCGGACCTGTTCACGGCGCTCGGCCTGCTCCTGGGCCTCACCGCGCTGGCCGTGTGGCTGCGTCCGTTTTCGCACGCGGTCGCGCAGACGGTCGGCGAACGGCGCGTCGCGCGCGCGCTCGTCGATGCGTACGGCCACGACAGCCTCTCGTTCTTCGCGTTGCGCCGCGACAAGAGCTACTTCTTCTCGCCCACGCGCGGCTCGTTCCTTGCGTACCGCGTCGTTGCCGGCACTGCCCTGATCAGCGGTGACCCGGTCGGCGACGATGTCGAGTTCGACGCACTGCTCGCCGAGTTCCGCCGCGTCGCGCGCACACACGGCTGGCGGCTCGCCGTGATCAGTGCGTCCGGTGAGCATCTCGACCGGTACCGCCGGCTCGGCATGCGTGCGATCGCGATCGGCGAAGAGGCGGTGCTGCATCCGGAGACCTTCTCGCTCGAGGGCCGTCCCATCCGCAAGGTGCGCCAGTCCGTGTCGCGGCTCGTGAAGGCCGGCTACAAGCTCCGCGTGGTTGCGGCCGAAGACGCAGACGACGCGCTGCGGGCAGCGCTCGACGAGGTGTCGGAGGCGTGGCGCGGCAACCAGGCCGAGCGGGGGTTCTCGATGGCGATCGACGACCTCTACGTGCCCGGAACCGTCTTCGCGCTGGCCGAGGACGAGCAGGGGGCGGTCGGCGGCTTCCTGCATCTCGCCCCGACCCCCGCGGGCGGCGGCTGGTCGCTCAGCACGATGCGCCGCGCGCCCGGCACGCCGAACGGCCTCACCGAGTTCCTCGTCGTCGAGACGCTCGTCTGGGCGAAGGAGCAGGGCGCGTCGGAGGTGTCGCTGAACTTCTGCGCGCTCACCGACCTGATCAGCCCCGACCGCGCGAACACCATCCCCAGGCGCCTCCTGCGCCGTGGCCTCCTCGCCGCCGACAACGTCTTCCAGCTCGAGCGGCTCTACGCCTTCAACCGCAAGTTCTTCCCCGAGTGGCGGCCGCGCTACCTCTGCGTCGAGCGGCTCAGCGACCTGCCGCTCGTCGGGCTCGCCTACCTCCACGTCGAGCAGCTGCTCGTGCCGCCCGGCCCGTGGACGAAGCGCGAGCGCAAAGTCGTGTCACACTAAGAGCCGCAAAGTCGTGTCACACTGACGGGTATGGCCCAGCCGGCGACGCGCAGTCTAGGACGCCTGTCGGAGATCGCACAGTTGATGGTGCGTCACGGCTTCGGGTACTTCCTGGAGGCGCACAAGCTCACCGACCTGCTGCCGGGCCGCTCGTCCGAGCTCCGGCTCTCCGAAGCGGAGAGCAGCATCGGCTCCGCGCGCGGCCAGCACCTGCGCGAGCTGCTCGACGAGCTCGGCCCGACGTTCGTCAAGTTCGGGCAGCTGCTCTCGACGCGGCCCGACGTCGTGCCGCCGGACATCATCGCCGAGCTGCGCGGCCTCCAGGACGACGTGCGCCCCTTCCCGTTCGAGCAGGCGGAACGCGTGATCGAAGAGGATCTCGGCAACTCGCTCGAGCGGCTGTTCCTCGAGTTCGACCCGCAGCCGGTCGCCGCTGCGTCGATCGGCCAGGTGCACCGCGCCATCCTGCCGAACGGGCACGAGGTCGCCGTGAAGGTGCAGCGTCCGGGTGCGCCGCGCCAGATCGAGGCCGACATCGTGCTGCTCTACCAGGCGGCGAAGCTCGTGAGGGAACGCGTCCGCGCCCTCGACTTCATCGACGCGCGGTCGCTGATCGACGAGTTCGCGCGAGAGATCAGGCAGGAGCTCGACTACCGCCTGGAGGCACGCAACGCGCAGACATTCCATCGCAACTTCGCGGCGAACCCGCACGTGCGGGTGCCGAAGGTCTACTGGCAGTACACGCGCGCCCGCGTGTTGACGCTCGAGTGGCTCGAGGGCCGCCACGTCGCCGACGCCGACGCGATGCCGCTGACCATCGACGAGCGGCGCGACCTCGCGTACCTGATCGCCGAGACGTGGATGACGATGATCTTCCGGCACGGCTTCTTCCACGGCGACCCGCATCCGGCGAACATCCTCGTGCTGGAGGAGGCGGGGACGATCGGGCTCGTGGACTTCGGCGCCGTGGGCAAGCTCAGCGACGACGACATGTCGAAGCTGACGCGCATCTTCATCGACGCAGCAGCCGAGAATGTCGACGTGTTGCCGAAGCGGCTCTCCGATCTCGGCGTGCGCTATGCGAAGGAGCGAGAGGAGGAGTTCCTCGCCGCGCTCCGCGAGATGTACTACCGCTACTACGGCGCGAGCCTCGCGGAGATCGATCCGCTCCAGGTGATCCGTGAGGCGTTCCAGCTCATCTACGCGATGAACCTGCAGCTGCCGACGCGCTACCTCCTGCTCGATCGCGCGATCGCGACTGTCGGCGCGGTCGGCGTCGAGCTCTATCCGGACTTCAACGTCTTCGAAGTGGCGCGGCCGTACGCGCGAGGCCTGATGCTCGAGCGCTTCACGCCGGAGCTCGTCGCGCGGCGCGCACGCCGCGAGGCGATTCGCTACACGCAGATCTTCGCGGAGGCGCCGTACCAGTGGCACGACCTGATGGAGCAAGTGCGCGACGGGAAGGTCGAGGTCGGGTTCGTGCACAAGGGGCTCGACGAGTTCCTCGAGAGCATCCAGCGCGTCTTCAACCGCCTCGTGATCGCGCTGATCGTGACCGGCGGCCTGATCGGCTCGAGCATGATCGGGATCTTCGCCACGAAGGGGCCGCAACTGCTCGGCATCAACGCGCTCTCGGTCGTCGGCTTCGCGCTCTCCGCCGTGCTCGGGCTCTGGCTGCTCTGGGGCGTCATCCGCTCCGGTCGTCTCTAGGCGCGTGGGAGGCGATACTTCATCGGTGTCCGCAACCGCCGACCGTCTCCAGGCTGGGCTCGCTGCGATCCGGACGTCGCCGGCCGACGCGGGCACCGTCGAGCTGATCGTCCGGCGACCCGCCGTCGAGGAGCGCGAGGTTGTCGAGGAAGCCGAGCTCGATGCCACCGATGGGCTCGTCGGCGACAACTGGCGGGCGCGGGGAAGCGCAAGGATGGAGGACGGGTCGGCGAACCCGAAGGCCCAGCTCACGCTGATGAACGCTCGCCTCGCCGAGCTCGTGGCGGGAGAGCGCGAGCGGTGGGCGCTCGCCGGTGACCAGCTCTATGTCGATCTCGACCTGAGCCGGGCCAATCTTCCACCGGGAACCCGGCTTGCCGTCGGTTCAGCGGTGATCGAGGTCACCGACGAGCCGCATACGGGTTGCGCGAAGTTCAGCGCGCGGTTCGGCTCGGACGCGCTTCGCTTCATCAATTCGTCCGAAGGACGTCTCCTCAATTTGCGTGGCATCAATGCGCGGGTCGTCGAGCCGGGCAGCGTGCGGCGGGGAGACCCGATCCGGAAGGACTAGCCTGCCCCGCCGAGCCGCAGAAGAAGTCACACTTTCGCGCGAAAGGACATCTGGCGCACGCGCGTGGGTGTCGATAGCTTCGCCGCCATGACCGCGTTGCTGCTCGCAGAGCCGGAGGCCGCCATGCGCGGCTTTCTCGAACGGCAGCTCTCGAGCGACGGCTTCGACGTGCTCGCCTTCAGCAACCCCGACGACCTGCCGTTCGCGGCCGATCCCGACGTGCTCGTGCTCGGCGATCCCGCGGCGCTCGACCGGTGCGTCGTCAAGGGCTGCCCGGTGATCGTGCTCGGGAGCGCTGACGTCGAGACGCGGCTGCGCGCGCTCGAGCAGTGTGACGACTATCTCTCGCGGCCGTTCGCCTACGAGGAGCTGGTCGCGCGCATCCGTGCGGTGCTCCGCCGCCGGCCGCCACGCTCCGAGATCGTCGACCTCGGCGAGCTCGTCGTTCGTCCGGCCGCACGCCGGGTGATCGCCTGCGGCTCCGATGTCGTGCTGTCGGCGAAGGAGTATGCGCTGCTTCTGAAGCTCGTGTCCGACCCGGACCGCGTGTTCACGCACGGCCAGTTGCTCCGCGACGTCTGGGGATACCGGAACTACGTCGCCACGCGCACCCTCGAGTCGCACGCGTCGAGGGTGCGCTGCAAGCTCGCCGCTGCCGGGCTCGACGGCTGGGTCGTCAACGTCTGGGGCGTGGGGTACAAGCTCCGGCCGATCGTGTGACGTCCGGCGCCAGGGCCAGAGTTCCGGCCATGAACCTACTCGCGATGACCAAGCACATGGGCATCCGCTACGAGGAGCTCGGCTTTCTCCTCGCGGCTGCCGGCGGCCTGCTGATCGCCTTCGGCAACATGATGCCTCTCGGCCGGCGCTCCGGCAACATGCTCGGCGGCCTCTTGCTCGCGGTCGGCATGTTGCTTGCGGTCGTCGGGGTGCGCTACGGCCGCCTCGGCTAGCCGGCCGAGCTACAGCAAGGCGCCCTCGAGGCGGAGCAGCCGCTCCTTGCGGTCGAGTCCACCTGCGTAGCCCGTCAGCTTGCCGGTCGAGCCGACGACGCGGTGGCACGGCAGGACGATCGGGATCGGATTGCGGTTCATCACCGTGCCGACTGCGCGTGCCGCCCGCGGGTTGCCGGACTTCGCGGCGAGCGCGCCGTAGGTCGTCGTGCTGCCGTACTCGACGCGCGCGAGCTCCTCGAGGACGCGCTGGTTGTACGCGGGGAGCGCCCTGATGTCCACGTCGATCTCGAAGTGGCGCCGCCGGCCCGCGAAATACTCGTCGAGCTCGCGGTGGACACGCTCGACCGGCGCCGACGCGCGCAGCACGCGCGAGCCGTGCAGGCGGGCGAGCGTCTCGAGATCGCGCTCGGGCTCAGGGTCGAACCAGATCCGGCAGACGCCGCGGTCGGTGACGCCGACGAGCAGCGAGCCGATCGGCGTGTCGTCGAAGACGTCATAGGCGACGTCGAGCAGCCCTTCGGCAGCCGCGGCCGCGCGGAAGCGCTCGTCGAGCGCCGGGGTCACGAGCTCCGTCATGTGTTCTCCTTCCGTAGCCGCCGCACGCCGGCGGAGGCCGCCTGCCGGGCCGCGGCCTCGGTCGAGCCGAGTGCGGCGCCGATCTCGTCGTAGCCGAGGTCGTACCCGTAGCGGAGCACGACCGCTGCGCGCTCCTTCGGTGGAAGCTGCTCCGTCAGCGGTGCGAGCTCCTCGAACGCGGGCCGCCAACTCTCTTCGGTCGCAAGCTCTGGAAGCTCACCCTGCGGCTTCCGCTTGCGGACGTCGTCGAGCACGATGCGGCTCGCGATCGTCAGCACCCAGGCGCGCAGGTGATCTCCGTGCTCCAGCCGGGGATAGGCGCGCAATGCCTTCAGGAACGTGTCCTGGAACGCGTCCTCGACCCGATCCCGCCCCAGCCGTCGGCCGAGGAAGCGCAAGACCTCCGTCTTGTGCGCCTCGTAGAAGGTCTCGAACGGGGGAATCGCGGCGGCCATCGACACGTGAAACGTACTCCCGCGCCAAGATGTGAGATGTGAGGCTCGCAGTCGTCGGTCACGTGGAGTGGGTGGAGTTCGTTCGCGTCGAGCACGTGCCCGCGCCCGGCGACATCGTCCATGCCCTGGAGCTGTGGGAGGAGGCCGCCGGCGGTGGGGCGGTGGCGGCGGTCCAGCTCGCGAACCTCAACGGCTCCGTCGAGCTCTTCACGGCGCTCGGCAACGACGAGCTCGGCCGGCGCGCGCGGGAGGAGCTGGAGGAGCGGGGCGTCACGGTGCATGCTGCGGCGCCGTCTGAGGCCCAGCGGCGCGCGTTCACGTACGTCGACGGCGACGGCGAGCGCACGATCACGGTGCTCGGCCGTAAGCTCCTCCCGGCCGGCGAGGACGCGGCCCTGCCCTGGGAGCAGCTCGCGCACTGCGACGCCGTCTACTTCGTCAGCGGCGACGTCGCAGCACTGCGTGCTGCGCGGCGGTCGAAGGTGCTCGTCGCGACGTCGCGTGAGCTCGCGACCCTCCGCCGCGCCGCAGAGGAGATCGACGTGCTCGTGGGCAGCGGCGAGGACGCGGGTGAACGATTCGAGCCTGGCGACCTCGACCCGCCGCCGAAGGCCGTTGTCACGACGGCCGGCCCGCTCGGCGGCTGGCTCCGCCCGGGCGGTCCCTTCCGCGCCGCGCCCCTGCCGGGCCCCGTCGAGGACGCCTACGGCTGCGGCGACTGCTTCGCGGCCGGCCTGACCTTCGGGCTCGCCCGGGGGCGCTCGCTCGAGGATGCGGTCGCGCTCGCCGCCCGCTGCGGCGCCGCCGTCCTGACCGGCCGTGGCGCCTATGCAGGCCAGCTCACCGCTGCCCGCGCGGACGCCTGACCGGCCCTCCGGTCCGGCGATCGCGTTCGAAGATCCCCCCTCCGGGGGGCGTGCGGGTTGCCAAGTGGGACGATGTGGTTTATTGTGGGAGAAAGTGGAAGAGAAGGATCCGGGTTCCCAATGCTTCTTGGCGAGTACGAACACACCCTCGACGACAAGAATCGCCTCACGCTGCCGGCCCGCTTCAGGCAGGCGTTCGCGGAGGGGATCGTCGTGACGCGCGGCATGGACGGCTGCCTCTTCGCCTACACGCCCCAGGATTGGAACACGCTCGTGCAGGGCCGCCTCGCGACGCTCGATCTGCTGAGCAAGGAGGGCCGCCGGATGCAGCGCTTCTTCTACGCAGGAGCTGCGGAGGCGGAGCTCGACAAGCAGGGACGCGTCGGGATCCCCTCCGCCTTGTTGGAGCACGCAAAGCTCGGCCGGGACGTCACCGTCGCCGGTGTCCACGACCACCTCGAGATCTGGGATCGCGCCGCCTGGCGGCTCGAGCTCGCCGAGGTCGAAGGGAGTGCGGAGCATGTTGCCGAACGTCTTGCAGCCCAGCGCGACTGATCATGTTCCCGTTCTCGCCGCGGAGGTGCGCGAGTCGCTCTCCGTGCGCCCGGGAGAGACGGTCATCGACGCGACCTTCGGTGCGGGCGGCCACGCCGCCCTGCTCGTCGCCGAGCTCGAAGGCCGCGGCAAGCTGATCGCGATCGACCGCGACCCGACGGTGCGCACGTACTTCGAGCGCCTCGAGAAGCGTGCCGGCGTCAACGCGCGCCTGCTGCGCGGCGACTTCGGCGTCGTCCTGCCGCAGCTGGCGGCGAACGGCGTGCAGGCCGACGCGATCCTGCTCGACCTCGGCGTCTCGTCGATGCAGCTCGACCGTCCAGAGCGAGGTTTCTCGTATTCCGTCGACGCGCCGCTCGACATGCGGATGGACAGCTCGCAGGAGCTGAGCGCCCGCGAGGTCGTCAACGAGTGGAAGGAAGGCGATCTCGTCTCGATCTTCCGCAAGTACGGCGAGGAGCGCTACGCGAAGCAGATCGTCAGGGCGATCGTGCGGCGCCGCAAGGAGGAGCCGTTCGAGCGCACCGGGGAGCTCGTCGACACGATCAGGAGCGCGATTCCCGCGCCTGCCCGCTTCGGCGAGGGCCATCCCGCGAAGCGCGTCTTCCAGGCGCTCCGGATCGCCGTCAACGACGAGCTCGGCTCGCTCGAAGCGGCGCTGCCGGCTGCGCTCGAGATGCTCCGGCCCGGCGGCCGCCTCGCCGTGATCTCGTTCCACTCGCTCGAGGACCGGATCGTCAAGCACTTCCTCCGTGAGAAGGAGCGGGGCTGCACGTGCCCGCCCGACTTCCCGGTGTGCGTCTGCGGTCACGAGCCCGAGCTGCGCGCGATCGAGCGCCGCCCGATTCGTGCCGGCCAGTCGGAGGTTGCCGCGAACCCCCGCTCGACGTCGGCGCGGCTCCGTGCGGCGATCAAGGCGGGGGGCGCCGAGTAGTGGCCGCGGTCGACTGGTTCGGCGCTGCCGCTCCGGCGATGCCCGCACCCGCACGGCGGCGTCCGCGCCCCGTCGCGGCACCCGTGGCACCGGCGCGACGCGCACCCCGTACGCGTGCATCCGGGCGGCGGCTCACCGGCGGCATCGTCTGGATCTCGCTCTTCGCGGTGCTGCTCACCGGCGTCGTCGCCCTCAACGTCGCCGTGCTGCGCACGAACATGAACGTCAACAGGCTCGACAAGCTTGAGCTCCAGTTGCGGGCGGAGAACGCGGCGCTCGCGTCACAGGTGTCGAGCGCGGCCTCTGCGCGCCGCATCGAGTCGACGGCGCGCAAGCTCGGGCTCGTCCCGGCGTCCGCCACCGACACGAGCTACCTCGACCTCGGACAGAAGTAGGCCGATGGCGCGGATCGTGAATTCGCGCATTCGCCTCCTGCTGCTCACCATCCTGGTGGCGTTCGGCGTGCTGCTCGGACGTGCGACCTGGATCGCGACGGTTCGCGCGGCGTCGCTCTCGTCGTTCGCGCAGGCGCAGACGAAGGCGACGGTCGTCTTGCCCGCGGGACGCGGCACGATCGTCGACGCGATGGGGACGCCGCTCGCGCTGGGCGAACAGGCGACGACGGTGTATGCCGACCCGCACGAGGTCACGCGTCGG
>JANMWV010000084.1:0-3922 GCA_031394165.1 Actinomycetes bacterium | reverse complement strand
GGAGCGCCCCTGCCGTCGCTCAAGGCAGGGGCACACCCATTCCGAGCGGTCACAGTGACCGTCAGTCGTTCGTGTCGCCGACTCCCCCGCCGTCGTCCTCTCCCGTCGCGGCCGTGCAGCTCACGCGCGGGTTCCAGTCGTTGAAGAGCCCCAGCGGGTTGTGCTTCCAGATCCAGGCGTGGAGCTCGTAGAACGCTGGAAGTCCGTAGCGGTTGCCGGCGGGGACGAGCGCGAACTGTTGACCGAACAGGGTCGGCCGTGAGGTGTTCGTTGCGTCCCAGGCGGCCTGCAAGACGACGTACTCGGCCGCCACGAGGCGGAGCCGGCCGTTCTCCGCCGGTGCGTAGACGAGGGCCTCGGGCTTCGTCGCGTCGACCGCGGGGTCCCCGACGAGCGCGCCGTTGACGTAGTGGACGCCCATCGCGCCGACACCGGGCTTGTCGATGCAGGCGATGCCGGCTGCGTCGAGGAGCAGGCCATAACCGGCCGCCTTTGCGACCTCGAGGTTGCGGAACTTGGCGGTCGCCTGACGCGCCCGAGCGAGATCCGAGGAACCACCCGTGGATGCGCTCGCGACCGCGCTGCAGGTTGCGGTCAGGAGAGCGACGATTAGAAGCTTGCGGAGCACGTGAACCACCTTTCCTAGCGGTAGAAGTACGGATCGAGCACGCGCACTTGGGTAATCCGGTCGACGGGTAGCTCGTTGCGCAGCGCCGCCTTGCGGATCGCCTCAGGACTCGGAGCGTCGTAGACGCAGAACGTCTTCGCCTTGTCATCGCTCACGTACGAGTGAACCCAGGTGACTCCGTCGTCGGCGTTGCGCTCGACGACCGTGAGACACTGCTGCGCGCCCTCCGCGTCGACCGGGATCTCCAAGCCGTCCGCAAACGTGCGCTCGACGACGTACCGCGGCATCTCACTCCTCCCTCTGATTACATGACTCGTGCCTTAGAAGGTAGGAGCGCGACAGCGGAGGTACATCGGCGGAACTGCCCAGGTTGTCCCGCGGGGCTACCTATCTTGGCCGGCGAGCCCGAGCCGGAGCGCGTTTGCGCTCGCCTCGACGCGCGTGCGGACGCCCAGCTTGCGGAGGATCGCTGCCACGTGGTGGTCGACTGTCCGCTCGGAGAGCACGAGCCGCTCGGCGATCTCGGCGTTGCGCAACCCTTCGGCGACAAGCCCGAGCACCTCACGCTCGCGCGGGGTCAGGCTGCCCGGATCCTGCCGCGTCGCAGGACGCGGCCCCCGCGGCAGCCCACGCGCCCCACGCTTGCGTAGACGCCGGGTGACGATGGCCGCCGCGGGAGAAGCCCCCAGCTGCTGAAGCTCCTCCAGCGCGCGGCGCAGCGGCGCCTCTTCGTCGGCCTCGGCGAGCGCCAGCGCCGCCTCGTAGGGGCAGCCCGCGGTGCGCCACGCTTCTGTCGCGCCACTCCAGTCGCCGCGGAGCTGCAGCTCGAACGGCCCACCCGCATCGGGCGGAATCGCCTCGCGGACGCCGCCTTGCCGGCGCCACCAGGCGAGCTCGGCGACCGGCCACGGCGAGCGGAGCCGTAGCGCGAGCTCGAACGTCTCCTCGGTCGCGTCCGCGATTGCGTCGAACCGTCCTTCGAGCCATGCGGCCTCGGCCTGCGCGGCGGCGACCTGCCATCTCCACCAGAGAAGCCCGGTCCGCTCGGCCACCTCGCGTGCCTGCGCGAGCGGCGTCCACGGATCGGGATCGCCTCGCCGCGCGCGCAGGAGGCCGAGCACGACGCGAGCCTGAAGGCACGACATCGTGCAGTCCTCCAGCAGCACGAGCGCGGCCGTCTCGGCCGCCCACTCCCATTCGCCGCGCTCGAGCGCAACCCAGCTGCGCATCGCGAGGAGTAAGCGCGCCCAAATGTCGAGGTCTCGCTCCACGCAGTAGGCGAGCGCCGGCTCGACGCGCCGCTCGACACGCTCGAGCGACCGCTCGCGACAGCCCGCCATGCCGAGCAGGACGTAGCTGCGGCCGACATGGTGCTCCAGCTCTGCCTCCTGCGCCAGCGCGAGGCAGCGCTCGAGCTGGTCGGTGCCGCGCGGAAGGCCGTGGAGGGCGGCCGCAGCCCCGAGACTGCCGAGCGCCGCGATACAGATGTCGTCGTCGCCGAGACGAGTCGCGAGGTCGAGCGCGCGCTGCGCCCACGCTTCGGTCGCGTCGCGGTCCTCTGCCAACATGTACACGCCTGCGAGAACGGCGTATGCGCTCGCGAGCTCGTGCCCCGCCGGCAGGTGCGCGAGCAGCGAGACCCATGTTCATTCGCACCCGCGCGACCCAGCAGAGAGCGTCCGCCTGCATCCGGCGGTCGCCGAGCTGCCGATAGGCGTCGACCGCCTCCAGACTGGACACGAGCGCGTCCTCGTCCTGAGTGGTCAACCAGCACTCGAACGAGTGACGCTTCAGCAGGCCCGCGCGCTCGACGAGCGGCAGGGCGCCGGCGAAGCGCAGCGCACGCGCGTACTGCGCAGCGGCCTGCCGGTGCGCCCCCAGCGCGGACGCGCGCGCTCCGGCCGCGGGCGCGAACTCGAGTACCGCCTGGGCATCGCCGGCCGCCTCCGCGTGGTGGGCGAGCAGCGCAAGGTCCGCCGCACCGACGGGTGCAGCCGCGAGAGCTGTCAGCGCCGCGCGGTGGAGGACGCGCTTTCGATCCGGCGGTACCGCCTCCTCGATCGCGAGCCGCGCGAGCTCGTGCCGGAACGCGACCGTGCCGTTCGTCGCCAGCAGCATTCCGGAGTCGAGGCACTCGTCGAGTGCCGCCAGGGCGTCTCCCGCGAGCACCTCGAGCAGCCACAGCTCAGCCTGCGGCGGCGTGACCGCGACCGCATCGAGCAGCGTGCGGGCAACAGGCCTCAGACGCGCGGCCCGCGCGAGCACGGCATCGCGCACCGTCTCGGGGATCTCCTCGCCGCCGGCAAGCACCTCCGTGACGAAGAACGGATTGCCACCCGTCCTCTTGTGGAGGGCGGCAGCATCGACACCACGCGAAGCGGCCAGGCGCGCGACGGCCTGCGGCGAGAGCGGCGCGAGCTTCAACCGCACCACCGATGCCCCAGATCCGAGCTCGCCGAGCACTTGCCGCAACGGGTGCAACCGACCGAGCTCGGTGTCCCGATAGCTGGCGATCAGCACCACCGGAAGCGACCGCACCCGACGCCCCAGCAGCCGCAGCACATCGAGCGTCGCCTCGTCTGCCCAGTGCACGTCCTCCAGCACGACGACCGTCGGCGCGCCCCCCGCCAGCTCCCGGAAGAGCGCCCCCGCGATCTGGTGCGGCAACGCCCCGTCCACGACCAGCTGCTGCAGCTCGCCGCCGACGGCCTCCGCGATATCCAGGAACGGCCCTAACGGGCGCGGCGTGAACAACGGGTCACACGATCCCCACAACAGGCGAGCGGAGCGCGACGGCTCGTCGCAGAACCCCCGCAGGAGCGCCGTCTTGCCGACACCCGCGTCGCCCGCGACAAACAAGAGCTTCCCGCCCGCGCCGGCGCCGACCCCGCCGAGCGCTTCTGCGAGCGTCGTAAGCGCGTCCGCGCGCTCGAGGAGCTCGTCGGTACGCGCAAGTATCGGCGGCGTCTCGGCCATGCGAGCGCCACCCATTGTGCAGGGACCCGAGCGCGGCTTCAAGCGGCGGGCCGCGGGGTCAACAGAGCCGGAGTCCTACGCGACGGGCCGGATCACATGATCGCGGAGCACTGATCGTGGAGGTCGCCCGAGTCTAGAAACCGGACCCTATGGAACCGGGGCTACAGCAGGGTTTGATTAGGCGGCTTGTGCTTCTTCGGTGACTGGCTGGTGGATTCTCTCGTAGTCGGCCGGGGAGCGCTGTCCGAGGGTGCTGTGGCGTCGTTCGCGGTTGGCATCTCCTCGACAGTTCTGGCGAAGCTCATGACGCCTCTGCGC
>JANMWV010000191.1:0-5553 GCA_031394165.1 Actinomycetes bacterium | reverse complement strand
CGGAATGACGCGAGGGCAGATCCTCCGCCGCGTGATTGTGCCGCAGGCGATCCGCATCATCATCCCGCCCACTGGCAACGAGTTCATCACGCTGCTCAAGCTGACGTCGCTTGCGTATGTGATCTCGCTGCCGGAGCTGCTGACGGCTGCACAGAACCTCGCGACGGCGACGTACCTCTATCCCGAGACGTTGCTCGCCGCGCTCGTGTACTACCTCGCGATTGTCAGCGTGTTGATGGTGATCCAATCGAGGCTCGAGAAGCGGTTCACGTGGACGTCCGGCGGGCGCCGCCGCCGCCGCATGGGTGCTCCGGCAGTACCGGCGATCTCCCACGACGCGCGATGAGCATGCTGCGCGCAGACGACGTGCACAAGCACTACGGCGACCTTCACGTGTTGCACGGCGTCACGTTCGAGGTCGAGCCCGGCGAAGTGAAGGTGCTCATCGGCCCCTCCGGGTCGGGGAAGTCGACACTCCTCCGCTGCCTGTGCCTGCTCGAGGAGCCGGAGTCGGGCGCCGTCACGCTCGAAGGCCGGCGGCCGGGGCCGGGGGAGGTCGGGATGGTCTTCCAGCGGTTCAACCTCTTCCAGAACATGACGGCGCTCGCCAACGTGATGTCGGGGCTCGTGACGGTGCGCGGTCTGTCCAAGTCGGACGCGCGCGACCAGGCGATGGAGTTCCTGAAGCGGGTCGGGCTCGCAGAGAAGGCGCCGCAGTATCCGGACGAGTTGTCGGGCGGCCAGCAGCAGCGCGTCGCGATTGCGCGCGCGCTCGTGATGCGGCCGAAGGCGATGCTGTTCGACGAGCCGACCTCGGCGCTCGACGTGGAGCTCGTGCGTGAAGTGCTCGACGTGATGGAGTCGCTCGCGCAGGAGGGCATGACGATGGTCGTGGTCTCGCACGAGTTGCGGTTCGCACATCACGTTGCGAGCTCCGTGCTGATGATGGACGAGGGCCGCATCGTCGAGGAGGCGCCGCCCGCCGAGTTCTTCTCGTCGCCGAAGGAGGAGCGGACGAAGCGCTTCCTCTCCCTCGTCGAGTGAAGCTGCTGCGTCTCGACGAGCGGTATCCCGACGCCGAGCTCGCGGACTTCGAGGTGGTCGACGCGCCGGAGGAGGACGTCGTGGCGGTGCTGACGCTGCCGGAGCATCCGGTCGGGGAGGAGTTGCTCGACCAACTGCCGTCGCTGCGCGTGATTGGCACCGCGTCGGTCGGGTTCGACCACGTCGACGTCGACGCAGCCGACCGGCGCGGTGTCGCCGTCGTGAATGTGCCCGACTACTGCACCGAGGAGGTCGCGGATCACACGCTCGCGCTGCTGTATGCGCTGCTGCGCGGCGTCGTCGAGCTCGACCGCACCGTCGCGCGAGGGGAGTGGAACCCAGAGGCTGCGGGGCCGTTGCGGACGCTGGCGGGCCTGCGGATCGGCATCGTCGGGCTCGGCCGGATCGGCGGAGCGGTTGCGACGCGGCTGCTCGCGCTCGGCGTCGAGGTCTGCGCGACGGACGTGCTGCCGGTCGCGCGTGCAGGAGTGCGCTTCGTCGAGCTCGAGGAGTTGCTCGAGACGTGCGATGCAGTGACCGTGCACGTGCCGCTCACGCGCGAGACGCGTGGGCTGCTCGGGCGGCGGGAGCTCGAGTCCATGCCGCCGGGGGCGCTGCTCGTGAACACGTCGCGCGGTGCCGTGGTAGACGTCGGTGCCGTGCTCGCGGCGCTGCGGACGGGCCGCCTCGGCGGCGCGGCGCTCGACGTGCTGCCGCAGGAGCCGCCGATCGCACCGCCGGTCGCCCGGAACCTGATCGTCACGCCGCATGCCGCGTACTACAGCCCCGAATCCGAAGAGCGGGCGTACCGGCTGTGCGTCGCGCGGGTCCGCGAAGTCCTCGAGCAATAAGGCCGCCGCCAGAGACATCGTCCCGCGTCGACAGTCACATGTGTACACACGCACCTTTCCGCCGCGTCCTACTTGCCGGGGTGGGGCAGCGGGGACGTGTCGACGACCTCGAAGTCCGATCCCTTGATGCCGCCGAGCGCATGCAGCGCGTCGTTCGACCAGCGCGGGTCGGGCGCGCCGCTGATGTACCAGTTCGACCCGTTGTCGGCGAGGATCATCCCGTACGTCTTCAGCGCCTGGAGCACGATGCGCGCCTGTCCTGGATAGCCGGAGATCTCGATGCCGGCCTTCAGGCGCACGCGTTCGCCCATCCGCGGCAGTGAGGGATCGTCGGAGCTCGACGCGTAGTGGCGCGCCGGGTACACGTACGCGCGGCGCGTGCGTGCGACGGTGAATCGCAAGGCGTGGTCGATCGTGCCGCGCGCGACCTCGTCGTAGCGGGCCAAGCCGGGGAAGATCGGCAACCCGGCTGCGTCGGCCGACGTCCACCCGGCCGGCCGCACCGCGTTCGAGGCAAGGCTCCAGATCGCGCCCGACCCTGCCTTCCAGCCGCCGCCCGGTTTGGGGAAGAGCGAATAGAGCTCGTAGAGCCTGCACGCGTTCTTGTCGACGAGCAACGCGTGGCGATCGCCGTCCGACGCGCGACCGCCCTCGATGTGCACCGTCTTCGGGATCGGATACAGCCCCTTGTCCGACTCGTCCGCGTAGTCGAACGTGACGCGCGAGCGCGGCGTCTGCTTCGAGACGACGTCGAACGGGATTCCGATCGGCTGCCCGTCGTAGAGGCCGGAGCCGAAGTCAGGGTGCACCCCCGTCGAGAGGCCGATCGACCCGAGGAGTTGCGCCGAGTTCGTCGCAACCGGAAGCGTGTCGACACGCTGGTTCCATGCGTTCGCGGCGGGAAAGATCGTGCAGCGCGGCGCCGTGGGGAGCCGCAATGCATTCGCGGCGGAGCCGCCACCGAGGAGCAGCGCGCAGACCACGACGAGCGACATTCTCTTCACGGTGGGATCCTGCCCGTCACAGGCACCTCCCGAATCCCCTTTTCGGGCTCTACGTGTCCGCGGGGAGGGTGACGGTGACCCGGGTGCCGCGCCCCTCGTCGCTCTCGAGCGCGATCGTGCCGCCGTGCTGCTCGACGAGTGCACGCGTGATCGAGAGCCCGAGCCCGGTGCCGGGAATCGCCGCCGCCGACGCCGAGCGCGCGCGGAAGAAGCGCGAGAACACCTGGCCTTGCTGGTCGGCTGGAATGCCGATGCCGGTGTCGGCGACGACGAGCAGAACCGCGTCGTCATCGCCGGAGATCGAGACGGTCACCGCGCCACCCGCGTCGGTGAACTTGATCGCGTTCGATACGAGGTTGTCGACGACCTGCGCGAGCCGGCGTGCGTCGGCGCGCACGTGCCGAGGCCGGTCCACGACGATCTCGAGCGAGACGCCCTTCTCGACGGCCGCAGGACGACCGGCCTCGACGCTTCGCCGCACGAGCTCGGGCAGGTCGACGGCCTCGAGCTCGAGCTCGACGCGATGTGCCTCGATCTGCGCGGCGAGCAGGAGATCCTCCACGAGCCCCTGCAGGCGATCCGTGCTGCGCCGGATCACGTCGAGGTACTTGCGCCCGGTCGCGCCGACGCCATGCTCTTCCTCCTCCATCATCTCGAGGAAGCCGGAGATCGACGTGAGCGGCGTGCGGAGCTCGTGCGAGACCGTTGCGACGAACGCATCTCGCATGCGGTCGAGCTCGCGGTCGGCAGTCACCTCGCGCAAGGTCCAGACGCGCCCGGCCGGCGTACCGCCTGCGCCGGGCACGGGCGCGGTGTAGCCCCGGAAGCAGCGTCCTGTGCCGGCGAGCTCGAACTCGTCGCTCGTCTGCGCGTCGATCGACTCTGCGAGCTCGCGCATCCGCGTGCGGTACCGCTCGGGCTCCGTGAGCCGGTCGGCGATCGCCAGCAGCCGCTCGGGCACGGTGCCGTGCTGCGGCATACCGAGCTCGACGCTCAGCCGCCGAAGCGGCGCATTCGAGATGAGAATGCGCCCCTCGGCGTCGGTGAGGCAGATCCCGTCGAGCGTCGAGTCGATCAGCGCCGACTGAAGCGCCGCAACGCCGCGCTGCGATGCCTCGCTCGTGCGCAGCCGCCGTCCGATGACCCCGCCGCCGGCGCCGAGCAGAAGCAACGCGGCGGCGCGGATGATCAGCGTAGTCGGCCCTTGATGGATGCCGTCCGCCCACGCCGCTGCGATCCACAGCCCGAGCGTCGCCGCTCCGCCGACCAGCCCGAGTGGGACTCCGAGCTCGAAGCCGATGAGCCCGACCCACGGCGCGAAGGAGATGGTGCCGAGCTTCGATGCGAAGTCGAAACCCAACGCGACGCCGAATGTCGTCAATAAGCCCGCGAGCGCGAGCCAGGTGAAGGCATGGCGGTGGTGGAAGAGTCGTGTGCCCCGGGCGATCAGGCGGCGAATCGTAGTCGCCGCGGAGCTCAGCGCCAGAACGCGTCGCTCAGCGCAGTCGCAAGCGCCTTGGTGGAGGCCGGCTTGACGAGATAGGCAACCGTCTCCGGCGGCTCGAGGTTCGCTTCGCGCGGATAGATGCTCAGGCAGACGACGGGCGGTACCTTGTCGCCGAAGCGACCGAGTGCGAGTCGCCCGACAGGGCAGCCGGGCTCGAGCAGCACGGCGTCGGCGCGCGGACGCTCGCCGTCCGGGCCGAGCCCGACCGGCTCGTAGCCCAACCGGCGAACGGTCAGCTCGAGCAGCAGCCGGACGTCGTCGTTCGGCTCGGCGATGAGGACGCGGGGCATCATCTCAGGGGCGCGTCGCCACGACGGTGCATTTCTTGATGTTGGCAGGCAACGTCGCTGCGGACACGATGCACAGGTCTCCGGCTCCGGTGGTGCCCTGGAACGCGTCCGCTCCGGCGCCTCCGACCATGCAGGCCGTGCCGAAGCCGCCGTCGTTGAGCGAGTCGATTGCGCTGCTGCCGAGCACGAGCTGCTTCGCGGCGGTTGCCGTGACCGCGCCCGTGCCGGCGACGATGCTCGTGACCGTGATCGACGCCTTGCACTCGCTCGGCTCGAGCTGGGCTGGAGTGATCGCCTGCGTGAACTGGCTGATGTTCGTCGCGGGAACGGTGTTGGCCGCCGTGAAAGCCTGCGAGGTCACGAAGGAGAGGCCGGCTGTCGCGGCGAGTGCGAGCACGAGAACGAACGTGCGCGGTCGCCGTGCCGCGTTGCGGCGGTGGGAGCGGTGGCGGCCCGCCGTGAGCATGGCCGGCATTACTGCGTCGCCACAACGGTGAGGTTGTTGGCGCTCGTCGCGGGCGCGACGGGCGCTGTCGTCGCGCAGGTGACGCTGCCGGCGACGTTCGTGCACGAGTACCAGGAGCCTGCGTTGAAGAGCCGAGCCGTCACAACGCGCGGAGTCGCGGGGCTGATCGTGAAGGCGACCTGGCCGACGTACCGCGGATTGTTCGTGTCGAGCGTGTACACGACGCTCGTGATCGTGTACGTCGAGATCGCCGTCGACCCCTGGCCGAGGGTGCCGGCCGGAACGGTGTTGGCGTTCGTCGATGCGTTGCCGAACGCGGCTCCGATGGTTGCCGCGAGCAGGAAGAGCATCGGGACGACGAGGCGGCGCCCTCCGCGGTGGCGTCGCGCCT
>JANMWV010000045.1:0-16537 GCA_031394165.1 Actinomycetes bacterium | reverse complement strand
AAGCAGGCCGACTGGGTCATCGACCTCGGCCCCGAAGGAGGAGAGGCGGGAGGCGAGCTCGTCGCGGTCGGCACACCCGAGGACGTCGCGCAGGTCGAGGGCTCGTACACCGGCGTGTTTCTCCGTCACGTGGACGATGCGGTCTCGCGCGCGCTGCACAAGGGTCGGCGCACGATCGTCTAAGCCAAAGGCTGCAACCTGGTTGCAACCTGGTTGCACGAAACGTTAGGCCGCGGCGACTGCTTCGACTGCAGGCAGCACGCCGCGCAGGAACTGCCCGGTAAAGCTCCCCTCGACCGCCGCCACGTCCTCCGGCGTTCCGACCGCCACAATCTCGCCGCCGGCGTCCCCGCCTTCCGGACCGAGGTCGACGATCCAGTCGGCCTGCTTGATCACGTCGAGGTTGTGCTCGATCACGATCATCGTGTTGCCGGCGTCGACGAGGCGCTGCAGCGTCTCGAGCAGCTTCTCGATGTCGGCGAAGTGCAGTCCGGTCGTCGGCTCGTCGAGGATGTAGAGCGTCTTGCCTGTCGCGACCTTGCTGAGCTCGGCTGCAAGCTTCACGCGCTGCGCCTCGCCGCCCGAGAGCGTCGTCGCCGGCTGGCCGAGCTTCACGTAGTCGAGACCGACGTCGTGCAGCATCTGGACGCGGCGGCGGATCTTCGGGATCTTCGCGAAGAACTCGAGCGCATCCTCGACCGACATGTCGAGCACGTCTGCGATCGACTTGCCCTTGAACCGCACCTCGAGCGTCTCGCGGTTGTAGCGCGCGCCCTTGCACGTCTCGCACGGCACGTACACGTCGGGCAGGAAGTGCATCTCGATCTTGATCTGCCCGTCGCCCTTGCACGTCTCGCAGCGGCCGCCGCGCACGTTGAACGAGAAGCGACCCGGCTTGTAGCCGCGCACCTTCGCCTCGGGCGAGAGCGAGTACAGCTCGCGGATGTGCGTGAAGAGATCGGTGTACGTCGCCGGGTTCGAGCGCGGCGTGCGCCCGATCGGCCGCTGGTCGATCTCGATCACCTTGTCGAAGGCGTCGATGCCCTCGACACCCGCGTGAGTGCCCGGCTTGACCCGCGCGCGGTTGAGCCGGTTCGCGAGCGACTTGTAGACGATCTCGTTCACGAGCGTCGACTTGCCGGAGCCGGAGACGCCCGTGACGCAGATGAACTTGCCGACCGGGAACTCGACGTCGATGTCCTTGCGGTTGTGCTGCGACGCTCCGCGCACGAGGAACGAGCCGCGATCCTCGTCGCGCCGCTCGGGGATGGCGATCGAGCGCCTGCCCGAGAGGAACTGTCCCGTGACCGACTTGCGGTTGCGCTCGACCTTCGCCGCCGGCCCCTCTGCGACGACCTCGCCTCCGTGCACGCCGGCGGCCGGGCCCATGTCGACGATCCAGTCCGCGCGCCGCATCATCTCCTCGTCGTGCTCGACCACGACGACGGTGTTGCCGAGGTCGCGCAAGCGCATGAGCGTGTCGATGAGCCGCGCGTTGTCGCGCTGGTGCAGCCCGATCGACGGCTCGTCGAGGATGTAGAGCACGCCGACGAGCTGCGAGCCGATCTGCGTCGCGAGCCGCAGGCGCTGCGCCTCGCCGCCCGAGAGCGTCCCCGCTGCGCGGTCGAGCGTCAGGTAGCCGACGCCGACGTCGTCGAGGAAGGTCAGCCGCTCGCGGATCTCCTTGACGATGCGATGGCCGATCAGCTGTTCCGTCTCGGTGAGGCCGAGCTCGTCGAGGAACTGCAGCGAGCGGGTCACCGACATCTGCGTGAACTCGTTGATCGAGAGCTCGGCGACCGTGACCGCGAGCACCTCCGGCTTCAGGCGCGCGCCCTTGCACACGGGACACGGGCGGAACGACATGTACTCCTCGATCCGCTCGCGCTGCTGCGACGAGTCGGTCTCCTTGTAGCGGCGCTGGAGGCTCGCGACGATGCCGTCGAAGGCGAGCATGTACTGGCGGCGCCGGCTCATGCGGTTGCGGTACTGGACGTAGACCTTCTCGCCGTCGGTGCCGTAGAGGAACCAGTTCTGCTGCTCCTCGCCGAGCTCCTGCCACGGCTTCGACGTGTCGACCTCGTAGCGGTCGGCGATCGCCTGGATCACGGCTTCGTAGAAGCCGGACGAGCCGCCCACCGACCACGGCACGAGCGCGCCGTCGTCGATCGAGACCGACGGGTCGGGCACGAGCAGGTCGGGGTCGATCTCCTGCTGTGAGCCGAGGCCCGTGCACCGCGGGCACGCGCCGTGCGGCGAGTTGAACGAGAAGATGCGCGGCTGCAGCTCGGGCAGCGAGACGCCGTGATCGGGGCATGCGAAGTTCTGCGAGAAGAGCTGGTCATCTCCGTCTACGACGGAGATGACGATGAGGCCCTCACCCAGGGCGGACGCGGTCTCGATCGATTGCGTCAATCTCAGTCGGAGGTCGGCCTTCATGATCAGCCGGTCGACGACGACGTCGATCGCGTGCTTGAGCTTCTTGTCGAGCTCTGGCACGCCGTCCTCCAACAGGACTTCGCGGCCGTCGACCTTCGCCCGCGTAAAGCCTTCGCGTATCAGCTCTTCGAAGACGTCCTTGTGCTCGCCCTTCCGGTCGCGCACGACCGGCGCGTTGACCGTGAAGCGCGTTCCGTCCTCGAGCCGCAGCACCTGGTCGACGATCGCGTCGATCGACTGGCCGGCGATCGGCTTGCCGCACACCGGGCAGTGCGGCCGCCCGACGCGCGCGTAGAGCAGGCGCAGGTAGTCGTAGATCTCGGTGACGGTGCCGACCGTCGAGCGCGGGTTGCGCGAGGTCGTCTTCTGGTCGATC
Organism: Actinomycetes bacterium; assembly: GCA_031394165.1. Taxonomy (GTDB): domain Bacteria; phylum Actinomycetota; class Thermoleophilia; order Gaiellales; family Gaiellaceae; genus Palsa-739. The sequence continues at coordinate 13,722 of JANMWV010000045.1, read as the reverse complement.
GAGATCGCCGGGCTGAGGCCGTCGATGTGGTCGACGTCCGGCTTCTCCATCATCTGGAGGAACTGGCGCGCGTACGCGGAGAGGGACTCGACGTAGCGGCGCTGGCCCTCGGCGTAGATCGTGTCGAAGGCGAGGCTCGACTTGCCGGAGCCGGAGAGCCCGGTGATGCAGATGAGGCGGTTCCGCGGCAGCCGGACGGTGATGTTCTTCAGGTTGTGCTCGCGGGCCCCGTGGACGATCAGCTCGTCGGCAGCCATTCGCAGGCCATTCTATCGTGCGAACGTGTGTTCGTCCAGCCCTCTCGGTCAGCCGCTGAGCCGCTGCACGAGCCCGCAGAGCTCGCCCGGCCGGCCGACGCAGCGGATCTCGAGGTCGCCCGCCACCACCGTGCCGTAGCCGAAGATCCGGCCGGGCAGCGACTGCTCGATCTCGACGGTGCCCACCTTCGCGAGGCGCACCGCGACTGCGTGCCGGCGCACGACTCCGTGCAGGACGAAGAGCTTCTCCGTCGTCAGGACGACGTGCGTGCGGTCCCAGCGCCAGACCGCGGCGGTCGCGACGACGGCGGCCACGACGAGGAGCGTTGCGCCCGCCACCGATACCGGCCACCCGCCGAGGAACGCCGCAGCGCCGAGCAGGGCGAGCACGAGCGCGCGCAGCAGGGGGCGCACGAGCACGACGCCGTGGCGCCGCACGTCGAGGTACACGTGCTCTTCGGGTTCTGCGAGCATGGGTTTCCGGCCTTCGACGCACGGCGAGGAAACCCTGGACATGAGCTCGACCGCCAAGCGCGCCGCGATCACGACGCTCGTCGCCGGGTCGATCGTCGTCGCGGCGCTCGCCCTGTGGAAGATCAAGATCGTGATCGCCCTGCTCTTCCTGGGCATCATCGTCGCCGCTTCGATGCGTCCGGGCGTCGACTGGCTGCACAAGCGGTGGAATTTGCCGCGCGGGCTCGGCGTGCTGGTTCATTACGCGGGGCTGATCGGCGTCGCCGCGCTGTTCCTCTGGCTCGTCGTCCCGAGCGCGACGAAACAGGTCCAGCAGGCGGTGGGCCAGGTGCCGACGTCGGCAAGCGATCTCCACCAGCAGGCCGTGCACTCGCACGGAATCAAGCGCGAGATCCTCCTCGGGCTGCAGAAGCGGCTGAAGAAGCTGCCGTCCGGAAGCAGCCTCGTCCATCCTGCGCTGACCGTGACGAAGACGGCCTTCGAGATCCTCGTCGGGATCTTCTTCATCTTCGCGATCGCCGGCTACTGGATCTTCGAACGCGACAAGACGATCGCCCTCGTGCAGTCGCTCGTGCCGCGCGATCACCGGCGGGTGACGCGCGACACGTGGATTCTCATCGACCAGAAGCTCGGCGCCTTCGTGCGCGGGCAACTGATCCTCATCGTCTTCGTCGCGGTCGTCCTGTCGCTCGCGTTCTGGGCGATCGGCCTGCCGTACTGGATCCTGATCGGCTCGTTCGCGGGCGTGTTCGAGATCGTCCCGGTGATCGGGCCGCTCGTCGCCGGCGCGCTGGCGATCGGCGTCGGGCTCACCCAGAGCTGGCACCTGGCCCTGTTCGCGGGGCTGATCGTCACGGCGGTGCGGCAGCTCGAGGACGTGATCATCGTGCCGCGCGTGCTCGGGCACGCCGTCGGGCTCTCACCGATCGTCGTGCTTGCCTCCGTCACGTCGGTCGGCATCCTGCTCGGCGGCTTCTACATCCTGCTGGCGATTCCGATCGCCGCCGTGCTCGCGACGCTCGTCGACGTGGTGCTGCGGGACGTCGACCCGGCCGAGGAGGACGTTCCGGCGGTGATCTTCGCGGGCGCGCGCGACGAGGGCTAAGCGAGCGGGTCGCGCAGCGACCCCTTCCGTTAGCTACCTGGTCGCGACCGGGCCGAGCCGTCGGCAGCCCACGCGCTGCGTCGACCCGGTCGAGTTAAGACCAGGTCGCGGACGTTTGCTCTTCCGAGCTACGCCTTCCTCCACCGCCCGAACACGAGCCCGCCGAGCGTGAAGCCCAAGCCGAACGTGCCGACGGCGAAGCCACCAACCGCGGCGACCTTGCGCCACGGGGAGAGCCGCTGCCAACGGCCCAGCGCTTCCTCCTCCTCGGTGGTGAGCTCCTCGCCGCGGCGCTGCTTGCGCAGGGCGCCGCCGGCCCGGAGACCGAGGTAGAGGTCATCGAAGATCTCGGGAGACTCGTCGGCCATATCTGATCTATAGCCTCATTCTTCTGTGAGCGTACACATCCTGCATGTCTCCGACCTTCACGCGGGTACACGTGAGGACGCCGAGGTCGAGCGGAGCCTTGCCGATCTGATCGGCCGCGTCGCCCCGGAGCTGATCGTCGCATCGGGGGATCTGACCAATCGTGGCCGCCGTACGGAGCACGAGCGGGCGCACCGGTTCCTCACCTCGCTCGGCCCGCCGGTGGTCGCAGTGCCAGGCAATCACGACCTCCCGTACACGTTCCCGGCTCGTTTCACGAGCCCGTGGGCGGAGTTCGAGCGGGTGTGGCAGACGACGGAGCCGACGCACGCCTCCCCCACGTTGCACGTCGTCGGGCTCAACTCGGCGCGGCCGTACCGGCACCAGGGCGGCGCGCTCGACGACACGCAGCTCCACGACGCAGCCGAGCGCCTGGCCGCGGCGGCCGAGGGCGCCTACCGCGTGGTCGTGCTGCACCACCACATGCTCGGCGCGCCGTGGCGGGCAGCGCGGAAGAAGCCGGTGTCGAAACGCAACGAGGTGCTGCGGGCGCTCGTCGCCGCCGGCGCCGACCTGATCCTCGCGGGTCACATCCACCAGGCGGCGGTCAGCGAGCGGCACGAGTTCGAGGTCGTGGACGGCGACGTGCGCGCCGCCGTCGTCTCGATCGCACCGGGGCTCGGGCAGCCTCGACCGAGCCGACTCGGCGAGGCGCGCGGGCTGCATGTCTACGAGATCGGCGAGCGGACGTTGACGGTGGCGACGCACATCTGGCGCGGCGGCGACTGGGGCCTCACGGCGCTGCGCACGTTCCCGCGCGGGCTCGGGACGCTCGACTCCTAGGGGCGGAGCCGCTCGAGCAGGCGCAGGCGCGACGCGTCGTACTCGGCGTCGTTCAGCACGCCGTTGTCGTGCAGCTCCTCGATCAGCCGCAGGTAGTACGCGGGATTCTCGGTCGGGTCGCCGCCACTGCCCGTCGCGACGGCGTGCGGGGCCGCGGCGCCCGCGGCAGCGCCCGTCGCAGTGGGAACGAACGGCGACATCACCTTGTCCGGATCGATGCCGGCGCGTTGCAGACGCTCGCGGTACTGCTCGACGCCGAAGCCCTTCTTCGGGAAGCGGTACGCGTCGGGGCCCCAGAGCGGGCGCTTCTGGACGAACCGCCGGTACAGGAGCACGAGCGCGATCGACGTCATGAAGCTCACGAAACCCACCCAGCCGGGGCTCTTGCCGACCGCCAGGATGACGATCCCGCCGCCGAGCACGGTGCCGCCCAAGCCGATCACGACCGTCAGCCACGCCGGCATGGGATCGGGGCCGGGGACGGCGAAGCGGGCGAGCGCGCCCGTGATGAACGCGGACGCGAGTGCGGCGATGATCGTTCCGAGCATCTCTGTGGTCAGCGTACCGCGCGGTGTGATTTCGTCGCCGTCGCGGAGCGGAGCTTGCTCGGCGCAGCAGTGACACCGCTTGCCGCGAGCTCGAACCAGAAGGGGGCCCACGGGGGAAACTGGTTTCCCCCGTGAAGCCAGCGAAGCGAAGCGTTAGACGGTCGCCTCCTGGAATGCGGTCAACTCCCGACGTAGGTCCTTGATCTCGTCGCGGAGCTTCGCGGCGTACTCGAACCGCAACTCCTCCGCGGCGACGTACATCTCTTCCTCCAACGTGATCACGAGCTTCTCGAGCTCGTTGCGGTCCATGCCCTCGACCTTCTTCGAGCCGCGGCGGCGCCGGCCCGGCACGTGCGGCGCGTTGAGCTGCAGGAACTCGGCGATGTCGGAGACGCCCTTCGAGATCGAGACGGGCGTGAGGCCGTGTTCCTCGTTGTACGCCAGCTGGATCGTGCGACGGCGATTCGTCTCGTCGAGCGCCTGCGTGATCGACTCCGTTTGCTTGTCCGCATACATGAGCACGCGCCCGTTGATGTTGCGGGCGGCGCGGCCGATCGTCTGGATGAGCGACGTGCGCCCGCGCAGGAAGCCCTCCTTGTCCGCGTCGAGGATCGCGACGAGCGACACCTCGGGCAGGTCGAGGCCCTCGCGGAGCAGGTTGACGCCGACGAGCACGTCGTACTCGCCGAGCCGCAGCTCGCGGATGATCTGGATGCGCTCGAGCGTGTCGATCTCGGAGTGCAGGTAGCGCGCCTTGACGCCGCTCTCGAGGAGGTAGTCCGTCAGGTCCTCCGACATCTTCTTCGTCAGCGTCGTCACGAGCGTGCGCTCGCCGACCTGCTCGCGCCTGCGGATCTCGCCGAGCAGGTCGTCGATCTGATTCTTCGTCGGGCGCAACTCGACCTCGGGATCCACGAGCCAGGTGGGGCGGATCAGCTGTTCCGTGATGCGCGTCGAATGGCGCAGCTCGTACGCGCCCGGCGTCGCCGAGACGAACACGATCTGCGGCACCTTCGCGAGGAACTCGTCGAAGCGCAGCGGCCGGTTGTCGATCGCCGACGGGAGCCGGAAGCCGAAGTCGACCAGCGTCTGCTTGCGGGAGCGGTCGCCCTCGTGCATGCCTCCGATCTGGGGAACGGTCTGGTGCGACTCGTCGATGAAGGCGACGAAGTCGCCGGGGAAGTAGTCGAGCAGCGTGTGGGGCGCCGATCCCGGCGGCCGGCCGTCGAGGATGCGCGAGTAGTTCTCGATCCCGTTGCAGAAGCCGAGCTCCTGCATCATCTCCAGATCGTACTCGGTGCGCTGGCGGATGCGGTGCGCCTCCAGCATCTTCCCTTCCGCCTCGAACTGCTTGACCTGCTCCTCGAGCTCATGGCGGATCTCCACCACCGCGCGCTCGATCGTCGGCTTCGACGTGACGTACTGTGTCGCCGGGAAGATCGTGATCTGGTCGTACTTCGAGAGCACCTCTCCGGTGAGCGGATCGAAATGCGTGATCGCCTCGACCAGGTCGCCGAAGAACGAGATGCGGTACGCCGTCTCGGAGTACGCGGGCTGCACCTCGACGACGTCGCCCTTGACGCGGAACTTGCCGCGGCCGAGCAGCGTGTCGTTGCGCACGTACTGGATGTCGATCAGCTTGCGGAGCATCAGATCGCGGTCCTGCTCCTCGCCGACGTTCACGAACACGACGCGCTCCTTGTACTCGTCCGGCGACCCGAGGCCGTAGATGCACGACACCGAGGCGACGACGATCACGTCGCGGCGCGAGAGCAGGTTCGACGACGCCGAGTGGCGTAGGCGGTCGATGTCGTCGTTGCGCGACGAGTCCTTCTCGATGTAGAGGTCGGCCTGTGGCACGTACGCCTCGGGCTGGTAGTAGTCGTAGTACGAGACGAAGTACTCGACGGCGTTATGCGGGAAGAACTCCCGGAACTCGTTGCACAGCTGAGCCGCCAGCGTCTTGTTGTGCGCGATGATCAGCGTCGGCTTACCGACTTTCTCGATCGTCCAGGCCATCGTCGCCGTCTTGCCGGTGCCCGTGGCGCCGACAAGCGTCTGGTAGCGGTCACCCGCGAGCAACCCCTCGGCGATCGCCTCGATCGCCTTGGGCTGGTCGCCTTTCGGCTCGTAATCGGCGGATGTCTTGAACTCCGGCATCGAAGACACAGGGTACCCCGACGGCGGTTTCTGCAGGACTAGCCGCCGAGATACCGCTTGCGCTCACGCGGCGCGAGATCGACCGCGACGTGCATGAGCCGCGCGTGCGCGAGCCGCGCGAGCTCGTACACGCTGCCACAGACGTCGCAGAAGTAGATGCGCGCCGTCCGGTCGGCCGACGCGGTGACGATGTGCCTGCTGTCCGGAGCGAACGCGGCGTCCTCCACCTGGCCGGCGTGACCGCGCAGGTAGAACTGGAACTTGCCGGTCGAGACCTCCCACAGGCCTGCGGACGTCGGGCCGGCGGTGACGAGCCAGCGTCCGTCGGGGCTGAACGCCACGTGAGCAATACGGCCGGTGTGACCGCGCAGCAGGTGCACCAGGATGCCGTGGTCGACGGTCCAGATGCGGGCGTCGCCGCCGATCGCCGCCGTGGCGACGAAGCGTCCGTCGGGACTGAACTCGACGTCGGTCAGCGGCGTGCGCGCACGCCGGAGCGCATGCTGCAGGCGCCCGCTCTTCAGCCCCCAGATGCGCGCGACGCCCTCGCGGTCGGCGACCGCGACCCGCGTGCCGTCGGGCGAGAGCGCGACTCTGACGAGCGGCCCCGGCCGATCGTCGAAGCGGCGTATAAGCGCACCCGACCGGCTCCACACGGTGACGCTGCCGCCCTTCGTTGCCACGACGAACGTCCCGTCAGCCCCGAGGCTTGCGTCGGCCACGGGTCCGTCGAGCCGAACGGATGCGAGGCTCCGGTGCGCCGCGACGTCGATCAGCCGCGCCTCCCGGCCGCCCGCGACGAGCAGCGTGCTGCCGTCCGGGCTGAACACGACACGCCGTCCCGGTCGCTGGACCTGGATCGTCGAGCTGGGCCCGTGGAACGGCGAACGCCAGAGCCGCGCGACGCCGGCCGTGTCGATCGACGCAACCGATTCGCCGCTGCCGGCCGCGTCCTCGAGCGGTGCCGAGCCGCCCACGGCCACGACCTGGGAGCGGCCGCGCACGCGCCACACGCGCACCTCGCCGCCGCGCTCGGCCCCGAACGCGAGCGCACCCCCCGCCAGGAAGCCCGCACGCACGAACGCGCTGGGCGCTCGTCCGAGCACGCGCAGCTGGTTCGCCAGGCCGGTATCCCAGATCCGCGCGGTCCCGTCAAAGGACGCTGTCAGGACGAGGCGCGCGTCGCGGCCGAACGAGGCGTCGCTCACGGCGTCCCGGTGTCCGGCGAGGACGACGAGCTGGCGGTTGTTGACGGCGTTCCACACCCGCGCGACGCCGTCGCTGCCGCCGGTGACGACGAACCTGCCGTCGGAGCTGTAGCGGGCGCTCGCGACCTTCGTCGTCCCCGTCGGCATCAGCAGCAGACGCGTGCCGGTCGACACGTCGAAGACGCGCGCGGCGCCGTCTGCGCTCGCTGTCACGAGTCGCGCTCCGTCCGGGCTGAAGTCGACGGACGTCACTGCTCCTCCGTGCAACAGGCGCGAGAGTAAATGTCCATCGGCCGAGGCGTAGAGGCGCGCGCGGTCGTCCTGGGCGCCGGCGGCGACGAGGTCTCCCCTGGGGCTGAACTCGACCGTCGTGCCGCGAAGCCCGGCGATCGCGCGGCCGTCGTCGGTGTCGAACAGCGTGGCGTGCGCCACGCCGCCGGCCGCCGTCCACACGGACGCGAGCCGGCTGCCCGCGAGAGCGAGCTGCTTCACGGCGCCTCCGGGACGGAGCGTGCGCAGGAGCGAGCCGTCCTGAACGCGCCAGAGACGGATTCCTCCACCGCTGCCACCGGTCGCGAACTGCCGACCATCCGCGGCAAAGACCGCGGCGCGCACTCCGGGATGGCGGAGCACGAGCACCGGCCCACCGTCCACCTTGCGCACGAGCACGCGGCCGTTTCCGGCGACGAGCACGCGGCGTCCGTCAGGGCTGAACGATGCGGCCGTCACGCCGTCGCCGCCGACACGCAGCACGAACAGCCGCCGCCCCGTCTTCGTGTCGTACACGGTTGCACGGCCGTCCTCCGAGCCGACGATCGCCCTGCGCGAGCTGCGGTCGAACGAGGCGGCGGTCACTGCGGCCCCGGCCGGCAGCACGAGTCGGACGTGCGATTCGAGCAGCGCCGTGCGCAGCACGTCCGCGACCCGCAGCGACCGCTCGAGCCGAGCGGCCGAGAGCCCGAGCTGCAGGCTCCGCACCGGATCGCGGGTCAGATCCGCGAGAGCGGTCGCCGAGAGCTCGCCCGCGTGCGCGTGCCGCGCCTGCGTTCGCGCACGACTGCGCTCGGCGAGCGCGAACAACGCGACCGCCGCGACGATCGCGAGGGCGACCGCCGAGGCGACGGCGAATGCGAGCAGCCGTCGCTGCCGCCGGCTCGAGGCACGCCGCTCTCGCTCGAGCCGCCGCTGCAGCCGCCACGTCTGAATCGGCTCGACGAGCACGTCGTGGAAGATCTCGTAGCGGTCCGAACCGTCGACGCTGTGCACGATGCGGTCGCGGGTGAGCGTCGCGAGCACGCCGGCGAGCGTCTCCTCCGGCACGTTCGCGTATTCCGCGAGATCCGGCGCGCGATGCGCGATCTTCGTCCCGGACGGCGTTACGAGATGCTGGAAGAGCTCCGCCGCCAGGTCCTGCTGCTGCGGCGTAAGACCCGCGAGCGCGTGCTGGAGGTGGTCGCGCACGATCGACGCTGCACCGCCAAGCGCACGCAGCGTCTCGAGCCGCAACGTGCGTGAGCCGCTGCTCCGCTCGTGCTCCCAGATGCGCTCGAGCACGAGCTGGAGATACGGCGCCTCGATCCGCTCGCGATCCTGCGCACGCCCGTCGACGCTCCCGACCGCGACCTCGTCGAGAACCGCCTCGACGAGCCGGGGCTCGATCTCGATCGTTTCGTTGCCGAGCTCGTTCCAACGGGCGATCGGGCCGACGATGGCGGCGCGCGCGGCGTCGCGGTCGAGATGCTCGAGGCGGATCTGGTTCGCGAACACCGAGGGGATTTGCGCCTTGAACGCGTCGAGCTGCGCGAGCGCATCTTCGCGCAGCGAGATCAGCACGTTCACCCGTGAGTCGCGCAGCAGCTCGGGCAGCTCGTCAAGCAGCGCGTCGCCGTGGTAGAGGAAGTACTCCTCGAACTGATCGAGGATCAGGTACGCCTCGCCCGGGCCGCGCACGTCGTCGAACGCGCCCTCGAGCGAGCCCGACCACACGTCGTGAACGACGACCGTCGCGTCGTTCGCCACCGAGCGGAGCCCGCGCACGACGCCGGCGGCGAGCAGTGACGACTTGCCGACGCCGCTCTCCCCGTAGAGCAACGTCAACCTCGACGCGAGCAGGTTCGCGACGATCACCTCGCGCTCCCGCTCGCGACCGAAGAAGAAGAGCGCGTCGAGCTCCGAGTCCCCGAACGGCGCGAGGCCCTTGAACGGCGAGACCGGCGGAGCCGCGATCGCACTCATGCCGGTGCCTCAACGCCGACGTACCGGCCCAGCGACTCGACGTAGTCGTCGAGCGACTGCTCGAGCAGATCGACGTCGCGCAAGCGCCAGAACTGCCGCTCGAGCGGCCGCGCCTCCGGCTGTACTGCCCATGAGCGGTATGAGATCGCCTCGCCTCCCGCCATGCGGTCGAGGACGAGGCGGAGGTTCCATTCGCGCATCCCGTACCCGAGGAACAGGAAGTGGCTACGCCGCAGACGTGCAGCGAGGCCGACCGGGATCGCACCGCCGACGTCGCCGCCCACGAAGTAGCCGATGTAGTCGTCCTCGGTCACGACGACACGGCCCTGGTCGAGGCCACCGTGCAATTTCAGGATCACCGTGCGGCGATCGAGCGAGAGCTCGGTCGCGTACGTATTCGGGAGATCGATCACGTGCGTCTCTCCGCTCGGGGCGCGGTGCGCGAAGCGGCCGCGGTCGTGTCCGGAGGCGATGTACGAGACAACATCGAACTCCTCGTCGGCATCCAGCAGCGCCTGTTCGAGCGCCAGGTCGTAGCTCGTCGTCACGAGCAACTGATGCGGCAGCCCGCGTTCTCGCAGCAGCGGCGGCAGCACCGCGAAGAACCGGTGGACGGACGTCGGCGCCGTCGACGCTCCGAGGAGGGATTGCAGCTCGTCGTGTAGCGGGCCCGCGCCGCGCGTCAGCGAGACGAATTGCGCCACGCGCGTCAGATCGCGCGCGTCCTCCGGATAGTCGAACCGATGCGCGAGGTGGTCGGCGAGCGCAATCGCTTCAGACCCGAGCACGGGGATGAGTTGTCCGGCGAGCAACGCCTCGGCGACCTCGGCGAAATGCACCTCATCCGCCGACGCCGCCGCGAGCTTCGGCCTCGGCACCTGTTGACGGAGAATCTGCGCGTGCAGCTCCTGCAGCTGGGGGCTCGGGTCGAGGCCGAGCTCGTCCACGAGCTCGCGTCTCGCGTTCTGATACGCCCCGAGCGCGTCCGCCTGCCGGCCCGAGTGGTACAGCGCGAGCATCAGCTGCCCACGCAGCCGCTCACGTAGCGGGTGCCGCCGGACGAGCCCTTCCAGCTCGGGAACGAGCTCTGCGAATCGCTCGCAGGCGAGCTCTGCGTCGATGCAGTCCTCGAGCACGGCGACACGCAGCTCCTCGAGGCGGCTGACCTCGGGCGCGAAGGGCTCGAACGCAAACTCGGCGAGCGGGTCGCCACGCCAGAGGGCGAGCGCGCCGCGTAGACACTCGGATCGCTCCGCCGGGTCGAGTCCACGCGCGGCCGCAACGAGCCGCTCGAACACGACGAGGTCGATCGCCTCCGGCTCGACGGCCAGCCGGTAACCCGGTGCGCGCGTCACCAGGACGTCCGGGCCGAGCAGCTTCCGCAACGCCGAGATCGAGTTCTGCAGCGACGTCGTCGCAGTCCGCGGCGGCTGCTCCCCCCACAGCGCGTCGACGAGGAACTCGGTCGAGACGACCTGATTCGCGCGCAGGAGGAGGAGCGCAAGCACGGCGCGCTGCTTCTGTCCGCCCAGCGCTAGCGGCTCGCCGTCGGTGGCGAGCACCTCGAGCGGGCCCAGGATCCTGAACTCGGCCACATCCGCTTTGTAACGGGTCCTGCGGCCGATTACGAGCGCTCCGCCCGGCCACGTTAGCCGGGCGTGAGTCCCGCATGAGAGGGCGGTTGGGGGGTGGCCGGACGGTGGCCACATGGCTACCAACACCCGCATCTCCGTCGCCGCGGCCTTTTGCGCCGCGGCCATCGTCGCCGCCCTCCCGGCCGCGACCGCAGTCGTCTCACCCGCCCGCACCGATGTTTCCATGCACGAGCAGCTCGACTCGGACGAGATCGCCCTGATGGGCAACGCCGGGCGTGTGCCCGATTCGAAGAAGCCGATGCTGACCGCGTTCTTCGAGCAGGAGAGCTACCGCCCCGGCGAACAGGCACACCTCGTCGTGACCGACACGGCCCCCCGCGTCGACGTGCAGTTCTTCCGCGCCGGCGGCGAGAGCGAAGCCACGATCCCGAACGACGTCATGCTCGGCACACCCGTCTCACCGATCGCCGCGCTCGGAAGCGTGAAAGGCCGCCTCGCCGTGTCGCTCCGCATTGGCGACTGGCCCAGCGGCGTCTACTTCGCACAGCTGACCGCGCCCGGTTCGCGGGTGGGCTACGCCACCTTCGTGCTTGCGCCGCGGACGCTCGGCGAGCATCGGATCGCCGTCGTGATGCCGACGCAAACGTGGCAGGCGTACAACTTCCGCGACGACAACGGCGACGACCAGCCCGACACCTGGTACGCCGGCTGGAAGACGAACAAAGCGCGCCTCATCCGCCCGTTCCTCGACCGTGGCGTCCCACCGCACTGGAAGCAGTACGACGCACCGTTCGTCCGCTGGCTCGCGCAGACACACCGCGACGTCGACTATCTCTCCGACGCAGACCTGCGCGCAGTGCGCAGCGGTGACGCGCTCGCACGCGCTTACACGCTCATCGTGTTCTCCGGTCACCACGAGTACGTGACCTCGCACGAGTACGACGTGGTCAAGCGGTATCGCGACCTCGGCGGCAACCTGGCCTTCCTGGCAGCAAACAACTTCTTCTGGAAGATCACGATCAAGAATCACGTCATGACGCGCGTTGCGGAATGGCGCGATCTCGGCCGGCCCGAGGCGGCGTTGATCGGCGTGCAGTACCGCGCGAACGACGCCGGCGGCCATCGCGGCCCCTGGATCCTGCGGAACGGCGCGACGAGCACGCCGTGGCTCTTCGCACAGATCGAAGGAGGCTCGTTCGGGAGCGGCGGGATCGAGATCGACTCCACGGCGCCCTCGTCCCCGAAGGGAGTGCGCGTGCTCGCCGAGATCCCCGACCTCTACGGCCCGGGCTTTACCGCTCAGATGACGTACTACGAGACGCCCGCAGGCGCCCGGGTCTTCGCCGCCGGGGCGTTCTCGCTCGCCGGCAGCGCTTGGGAACCGCAGATCTCGGCCTTCCTCGCGAATCTCTGGGTGCGGCTCTCGGTCTAGCTCCGGCATCCTGGGCAGGCCGCATACTTTGGCCGGGTTCCCTCTCGATGCATCCGATTCGTCTGCTTCTCATCGTCACTGCGTTGGCGCTCGCCTCCGCGAGCGCCGCGTCGGCGTACTCGTGGCCGTTCAAGCCGTTCGACGCGCAGCATCCGATCCGCGGGTTCTTCGGAGATCCGCGAACCGTGTACGACAACGGCATCCTCGCCGGCGCCTTCGAGGGCCCCGGCTTCTTCTCGTTCCACCAGGGAATCGACATCGCTGCCCCCGACGGGACGCCGATCTATCCGTCGGAGGACGGGATCGCGCACTACGTCGGCGCAGCGACCCTGAACGTCGTCACCGACCACGGCGTCGTCTTCCAGTACTTCCACATCGTCACCGTCGTCGGCGAGGGGCAGCAGGTCGTCGCGCGCAGAACCGTGCTCGGCTACGTGCAGGCGCCGTTCGGGCACGTGCACATCTCCGAGATCGACGGCACGAAGTCGGTCAACCCGCTGCAGCCCGGCCACCTCGAGCCGTACGCCGACTTCTCCAAGCCGCTGATCCGCGACGTCCTGATCCGGAACCAGACCGGCGAGGTGCAGACGCCGCTCGGACTGTGCGGCCGCATCGCGATGGACGTCGACGCGTTCGACATGCCGCCGGTGCCGGTGCCCGGCAAGTTCGGGGGCCTCCCGGTCGTGCCTGCACTCGTGCGCTGGACGGTCACGACGCTCGGCGGAACGTCCGTCGTGCCGTGGCGCACGGCCGTCGACTTCCGCGACACGCTGCCCTCGAACGTGCACTTCTGGGACGTCTTCGCGAAGGGGACGTACCAGAACGCGCCGCGCTTCGGCCGCGAGCAGTACGCGTCGATGCCGGGCCGCTTCCTGTTCCAGCTCGCAGGCAACTACGACACGACGACGCTCGCGAACGGCGTCTACATCGTCACGGTGCTCGTCGCCGACGGCCACGGACACAAGGCAGTCAGCGCGCGGCGCTTCTCGGTGCTGAATGCGCGCAACGGCGTGTGCCCCGGCTCGCTCCCCGTGCCGCCCGGCATACAGCCGCCGGCCGACCAGGAACCGCCGGCCGCGTCGTCGCCCTAACGCCGCAGGCCGAGCTCGACGGGATACGCGCGCCGGTAGATGCCCTTCAGCCGCTCGACACGGTCGACGTACGCGCGGGTCTCGGAGAACTGGATCGTCTCGCCCTTCTGCTGCCACTCGTCGACGTTCGCCTGCCCGGCGTTGTAGGCCGCGAGCGCGAGCCGCTCGTCGTGGTACTTGTCGAGCAGATGGCGCAGGTACCACGCGCCATAGCGGACGTTGATCTCGGGATTGTCGAGATCCGCGACGACGAACTTGTGCCCACCGGTGTGGATCGCGATGCCCCTCGCGGTGTCCGGCAGCAACTGCATCAGGCCGATCGCGCCGGTGCTCGAGCGCGCGTCCGCCTTGAACTTGCTCTCCTGCTCGATCACCGCGGCGAGCAACGCCGGATCGAGGCGGTAATTC
>JANMWV010000030.1:0-1678 GCA_031394165.1 Actinomycetes bacterium | reverse complement strand
GGTGGCGCGCCCGCGACGCCGTCGCGCAGAAACAGCTCCGGGTGGGCGAGATGGTCGGAGCCTCCGGCCGCGACGTAGATCGGCAGGTCGCCGATCAAGCTCACTCCCCGCCGGCGTGCGTAGGTGCGAAGCGCGAGCCATTCGCGCTGGAAGCGGATCTGATCGGCGACGGCATCTCCACCGGCGAAGCGCTCCCAGTCGCCGATCCAGTACGCCTGCTTTCGGCGGAACGCCGCGATCTCGCGCGCGGTCACCGTGGCATCGGGGTCGGCGAGCAAGCCGCGCCAGGCCGCGAACGCCGACGCCGACGTGTACGGCGAGCCAAGATCGTCCGGCGGCCCGAGCGGCAGCACTTGCCACCACGATTGCCCGGCCGCGGCGAGCCAGTCGATGAATGCATATGCACCACCGCCGAGGCGTCCTTCAGGCAGCGACGTCGGGTGGAGCAGAATGCCGCTCGCGCGCTGAGTTAGGCCCTCGACCACGGCCGGCAAGTGTAGACTCCCGCCCCTTGCAGGCTTCAAATGCAGGGCAGGCTTCAAATGGCAGGACAGGCCTCAAATGCAGGGAACGCAGGGCAGGCGGCAGGCTGGCCCGGGCGGCCTTTCCCGCTCGGCGCCACCTGGGACGGCGAAGGCACCAACTTCTCGCTCTTCTCGGAGAACGCGGAGCGCGTCTTCCTGTGCCTGTTCGACGATGACGACGTCGAGACGCGCCACGAGCTGACCCAGCGCACAGCGTTCAACTGGCACGGCTACCTCCTCGGTGTCGGTCCCGGGCAGCGCTACGGCTACCGCGTCCACGGGCCTTGGGTCCCTGAATGGGGGCACCGCTACAACCCGGCGAAGCTGCTGATCGATCCGTACGCGCGGGCGATCGACGGCGCGGTGCGCTTCGACGCGGCGCGCGTGCTGCCCTACGTCGCGGGCCATCCCGACGAGCGCGACGACGAAGACAACGCCGTCGCGATCCCGAAGTCCGTCGTCGTCGACCCGACCTTCGACTGGGAAGGCGACGTCAGGCTCGAGACGCCGTGGTCGGAGACGGTCATCTACGAGGCACACGTCAAGGGCTTCACGCAACTGGGGGAGGAGACCCGCGAGGACCTCCGCGGCACGTACGCCGGTCTCGCGTCCGAGCCGGCGATCGCCTATCTCAAGTCGCTCGGCGTCAGCGCGGTCGAGCTGCTGCCGGTCCACCAGATCGCCGACGAGGAGTTCCTCCACGGGCGCGGCCTGACGAATTACTGGGGCTACTCGTCGATCGGCTACCTCGCGCCGCACTCCGGTTATGCGGCGACCGGCACCCGCGGCGCGCAGGTCACGGAGTTCAAGGGAATGGTCAAGGCGCTTCACCGCGCGGGGATCGAGGTGATCCTCGATGTCGTCTACAACCACACCGCCGAGGGCAGCGAACTCGGGCCGATGCTCTCGTTCAAAGGCATCGACAACGCGTCGTACTACCGCCTCGAGCCGGGGAACCCGCGCCACTACACCGACTTCACGGGGACCGGCAACTCGCTCAACCCGGTGCACCCGAGCGTCCTGCGGCTGATCATGGACTCGCTGCGTTACTTCGTCCTCGAGTGCCATGTCGATGGCTTCCGGTTCGATCTCGCCTCGGCGCTTGCACGCGAGTTCTACGAAGTCGACCGCCTCTCGGCGTTCTTCGACGTGAT
>JANMWV010000008.1:0-2954 GCA_031394165.1 Actinomycetes bacterium | reverse complement strand
ATCGCGTCGTGGCCGCCCTCCGCGGAGCCGATCGCCCACGGGCTGCCGGGATCCTTCGCGCCCGCGACGAGCGCGTTGTTGCGGCCCTTGCGGTTCGAGCTCCCGATCGGGTGGATCGGCGGCAGGTAGACGACGTCGAAGCCAAGCTCGGCGAGCTGCGGCAGCACCGCGCGGACGCCGTCGAAGCCGCCCCACGAGCGCGGGAAGAGCTCGTACCACGAGCCGAAGCGCGCGAGCCGGCGGTCGACGTCGACCTCGTATGTCTGCGACCACGTCTTCCCGGAACGGTCGGCCGCAGGCGCCGCGAGCGCCTGCTCGACCGTGAGCTTCTCGACACCGAGCAGCACCGCGCCCTCCGCAAGCTCGCCGCTCAGGTCCTTCTGCCCGGCGTCGACCTTGCGGCGCAACTCCTGTTGGTACGAGGCGACGCGATCGACCCACGCCTCGACGCGAAAGCTCCAGGTGCCGAGCCGCTCGTCGAGCTCGAAGCTGCCGGCCCATTCGTCGTTGCCGAGGTGCTCGAGCGGAGCCTCGAGCCAGCGGGTCGCACCGGCGGGCCGGTAGCGCACGGCGGCGCCGAGCAGCTCGTGCCCGTCGCGAACGATGCAGGCGGTCACGCCGACGCGATCGCCTGCGGTTCGCTTCACCGCATAGCGCCCGCAGTCGACCTGTGGCGTCACCCGCTGGATCTGGATGCGCGCCGGGGGTTCGCTGCTCTTCGGGAGTGGCACTCGAAAAACCACATTCGAGGATACGTGGAGTTCAAACGCGACTAGTAGGGTCATGCGTCGTGCACCTGCAGCGCTCAGCCGGGATCTTCCTGCACCCGACGTCGCTGCCCGGCGGGCGGCTGGGCGACGAGGCGTACCGCTTCGTCGACTGGCTGGAGGCCGCAGGCCAGTCGTGGTGGCAGATCCTGCCCCTCGGGCCTCCCGACGAGTTCGGCTCGCCGTACCGGACGACGTCGGCGTTCGCCGGCTCGCCGCAGCTGCTCGCCGATCCGAGGGCGCACGTCTCGCAGGAGGAGCTCGAGCGCTTCGTCGCGCGCCATCCCTACTGGATCGGCGAATGGGCGCGGTTCGCGGGCGAGGGCGCGATCGCCGACCAGGTGCGCTTTGACCGAGAGTGGGGCGCGCTGCGGGCGTATGCGCGCGAGCGCGGCGTGCGGCTCATCGGCGACGTGCCGATCTACGTCTCCGACGAGGGCGCCGACGTACAGGCGTGGCCGGAGCTGTTCGCGAAGGGCGACGTCGCCGGCGCGCCGCCGGATGCGATGACCGCGAACGGCCAGCACTGGGGCAACCCGCTGTACGAGTGGCCGGCGCACCACGCCACGGGCTATCGCTGGTGGATCGAGCGCTTCCACCGCGTGCTGGAGCTCGTCGACGTCTCGCGCATCGACCACTTCCGCGGCTTCGTCGCGTACTGGGCAATCCCGGCGGGGCACAAGACAGCGCGGCACGGCGCGTGGCGGCGCGGCCCCGGCGCCGAGCTGTTCAGCGCCGTCGAGCGGGCGCTGGGCAGCTTGCCCGTGATCGCGGAGGACCTCGGTGTGATCACGCCGGCGGTGTACCGCCTGCGCGACGAGCTCGGGCTGCCGGGGATGGCCGTGCTCCTGTGGGCGTTCGGCCGCCGTCGCACCAACCCGCACGCGCTGCGAAACCATCGAGAAAACCTCGTCGTCTACACGAGCACGCACGACACCGACACCGTCGTCGGCTGGTACGCGTCGCTGAAGAAGCGCGACCGCGAGGCCACCGGTCTCGATCCCGCCGAGCCGAACTGGGGCCTGATCGAGCTCGCGCTCGAGTCGCCCGCGTCGCTCGCGATCGTCCCGGCGCAGGACGTGCTCGGGCTGGGCAGCGACGCGCGCATGAACCGCCCCGGCGAGGTCGAGGGCAACTGGTCGTGGCGGCTGCGGCGCGGACAGCTCACGGACGAGCACGCCGCGCGCCTGCGCGAGCTGACTAGGCGCTGCGCCCGAACCGGCGCAACACCGGATCGGTGACCCGCTCGACGAGCCTGACGATCGGGTTGACCACGGGCCGTCCGAGCTTCACGACGAGCACCGCAGCGCCGGCCGCGACGAGGACGCTCGCGGCGATGTCTCCGGGATAGTGCGCGCCGACCAGCAGGCGCCCCACCGCGATGAGGATCGCTGCCGCGACGAAGAGCGCCCCGGCGACGGTGTCGAACGCGACCACCGCGAAGGCGATCGCGAGCGACGCGCTCGCATGGTCGCTCGGGAACGACGCGTCGGTCGACGACGACCAGGGATGGCTGATCGTGTGCGCCTCGTACGGACGCGGCCGATCCCAGATCGAGTGGATGACGGCGTTGCCGACCAGCGCGACCGCCGCAGCGGCGAGGCCGTTCGCCGACGCGAGCTTCCACTTCCGATCGCCGCCGGGTCGCGCGAAGAACCAGAGCCCGGCCGAGCCGACGACCATGAACGGGATGCTCGCCTGCTCGATCGCGTGGAAGGTCGACCCGAGCCAGTGGTGGTGCAACGAGAGCGAGTAGATCGCGTGGTAGAGGCGCCAGTCCATCGCGGGCAGCCTACGCGTCCGCCTCGACGTCCCGCCCGAGAAGCGTTACGACTGCGTCGCGGGGTGCGACGCGTCGGTGAACTCGCGGAACTCGCCGGTGCGCAGATAGGCCGTCAGCTCGCCGATGACGACCGCGCGGTCGCCGACGCGCTCGATCGTGCGAGCGACGACGACCATCCGTAGGCCCCACTCACGCAACGACGGCTCGGCCATCACGTCGACGAGCCGCTCCACGAAGCGCCGGTTCGCCCGGTCGATCAGCTCGTCGAGCTCGACGAGGCTCTCGGCCGCGGCGACGTCGCGCCGCGCGAACGAGTCGAGCGCCACACGCAGCATCTCCTCGGCGCGCTCGCCCATCTCCACGAGCACCTCGACGAGGGCCGCATCCGGTTCCGCGTCGGCGAC
>JANMWV010000595.1:0-2574 GCA_031394165.1 Actinomycetes bacterium | reverse complement strand
CCGTCCTGGCACGCGATCGCGTTCGCGCTGCCGCTCGCGATGCTGGCCTATACCGGGCTGGAGACCGTCGCGAACCTCGCAGAGGAGGCTCGGCGGCCGGGGCGCGACCTGCCGCGCATCCTCTTCGGCGCCATCCTGGGCGTCGTCGTGTTGTACGTGCTGATCGCGCTCGTCGGCCTGTCGGCCTTCCCGGCGCCGCACGGGACGACGGCACTCGGCACCGACTGGCTCCGCGCGCCGCTGATGGGCATCGTCTCGGCAGTGCAGTTGCACGTCCCGCACTGGTTCGGTCACGTGCTGCGCGTCTACGTCGGGCTCACCGGGGCACTCGTGTTGCTCTCGGCGGCGACGACGTCGATCTCCGGGTTCGGACGACTCGCGTACTCACTCGGCGAGCACGGCCAGCTGCCGGCCGTTTTCGGACGCCTGCACCGGCGCACGCTCGTCTCGCCGGAATCCGTGGTCGCGGCCTGCGGGATCGCGATCGCGCTGCTCCTCGGCACCGCGTTTCTCACCAACCCGGTCACGTTCCTCGCGAGTCTCTTCAGCTTCGGCGTGCTGCTCGCCTTCACCGCGGCGCAACTCGCGGTCGTGCGGCTGCGGCGGACACAGCCCGACCTTCAGCGGCCTTTCCGGGTGGCGCCCAACGTCCGCCTGCGCGGCGTCCTCGTCCCGATCCCGTCGCTCGTCGGTGCGCTGCTGACGGCGACCGTCTTCGTCATCTCGATGGCGACGCACATCGGTGCACGGTACGGCGGCCCGGCGTGGCTGCTCGCGGGGCTCGTCATCTACCTGCTCGTGCGCCGGTCGAAGGGCGCCGGTCTGCTCGAGCACGTCGTCTCTGCGGACGAGCACGTGTTGCCGCCCGAAACGGAGTTCTCGCGGATCCTCGTGCCGATGAAGCTCGGGCTGATCGGCGAGGAGATGGTCGCCACCGCGGTCAAGCTCGCCGAGGACGGCCGCGCCGCCGTGGAGGCGGTGTTCGTGATCAAGGTGCCGCTCGACCAGCCGCTCGATGCCCCGCTCTCCGACCTCGAGGAGCAGGCCGCCGCCTCCCTCGCCGAAGCGGCGGCACTCGGGCGCGACCACGACGTCGAGGTGATCTGCCGCACGGTGCGCGCCCGCTCGATCGGCGATGCGATCGTCGACGCGGCCGCCGAGACCGGGGCGGACCTGATCGTGCTCGGCTCGTCGCCCCGCTGGCGGCGCCAATCGCGGTTCTTCTCGCCGACCGTGGACTACGTCCTGCGGAAGACCTCGGCCGAGGTGCTGATCGTCGCGTTCCCGCAGGGCGTCCTCGAAGAGGGCTGAGCGAGCTAGGCTGGCCCCGCAGATGAAGGCACTCGTCATCGGCTGCGGCAGGGTCGGCTCGACCATCGCGCTCAACCTCCATGCGGAGGGCTGGGACGTGGTCGTCGTCGACGAGAAGGAGGACGCTCTGTCCCGGCTGGGGGAGAACTGGCCGGGCGCGTTCGTCGTCGGGCACGGCATGGACACCGATCTGCTTCGCGAGGCCGGCGTCGAGGAGGCCGACGCGCTCGTGGCCTGCACCGACGGCGACAACACGAACATCGTCATCGGTCAGGTCGCGCAGAAGCGGTTCGACGTCAAGTGCGTCGTCGTCCGGCTGCTCGACCCTGCGCGGGCCGCGTTCTACGCCTCGCGCGGCATGCGCACCGTCTGTCCGACGTCGACGGCGATCGACGTCTTGATGGAGGCCGTGCGCACGTGCGACGTCCCCCGCGTGGAGGTTCTGTGATGTACGTCATCGTCGCCGGCGGCGGCAAGGTCGGCGCGAACGTCGCCCGCTCGCTGATTCTCATGGGGCAGGAAGTGACGCTGATCGAGCAGCGCAGCGACCGCTACGAGCGGCTCGTGGACGAGTTCGAGCACCAGGTGCAGCGTGGCGACGCGACGGAGCTCTTCGTGCTCGAGCGCGCGGGGATCTCGCGCCCTCCGGACATCCTGCTCGCCCTGACGGGCGACGACGAGGACAACATGGTGATCTGCCAGCTCGCCAAGGAGAAGTACCTCGTACCGAAGGTGATCGCCCGCGTGAACGATCCGCGCAACCAGGCGCACTTCGACCTGCTGGGCATCTCGCCGACGGTCTGCGCGACCTCGAGCATCATGGCGCTCGTCGAGCACGAGGTGCCCGAGCACGGCTTGATCCACCTGCTCGAGCTGCGCAAGGAGAATCTCGAGATCGTCGAGGTGATGATCGACAAGGGCTCGCCCGTCGCCGGCAAGCGCGTCGAGGCGCTCAAGCTGCCCGAAGGCGCGCGCCTCATCTCCGTGATGCGCAGCGGCCAGGCGGAGATCGCGGTCGGCGCAACGACGCTCGAGGTCGGCGACCAGGTGCTTGCGATCCTCGAGCCCGGTAAGGAAGACGAGCTCCGAAAAGTTTTGCTGAACCGCTAGGCGAGCAAGCTTTTCCAAGTGGCCGGCGTCTTAGCCTTCGTGAGCAAGAACCGTGTGACCCTGGCGAGCGTGGCGGTCGTCTTCCTCGCGCTCGGTGTGTGGGCGGGCGCAGGCTCGGCACGCAGCTCTGCCTTCTCGTTCCAGCAGGTGCTG